>JAJXYX010000039.1 GCA_021780355.1 bacterium
ACTTGGGGGAAATCGTGGGGTTGCCAGGAGTCGTAGACAGGCAGCTTGGAACGATGATTATGCTATTCGCTTGTTGTCAAGAGCGTTCAACTGGAAAGTGTAAAGACTTTTTCATGAAAAGCCCCTGTTTTTAATGGCGTCTTTTTCAAATCCTGTGGAATCATCATCTGTTGTCATTTACGAGGCTCGAGGGCATTCTTTAGACAAGATTAAAGTAAATTTGTTCAGCATACAGAGTTTATTCCTAGAAAGATCTTTTAGAGCTCAGGTTGCGGATTACGGGTATTTCCATCGACATTGGATGGGCGATATTGTTGCTTTGGTGGGGACCTCCACCGCCGGTAAATCTTCAATCATTCATGCTTTAAGAAAAGTCGAGCCAGATCGAGTGGAAGACGGGGGTGATCTGAGGAGCGATGCTATATTTATTGAATATTTAAAGAAAAAATATCCGGATGAAATAGCTCTGCTTGAAAAATTTATGAATCCTCTAGATATCCCAAAGGCTGTATGGAGTTCAGAGCGCTCTTGGAAAACGGCATGTTCTGATGCAGAAAAAATAGAAGCGGAGAAGGTGATTCAAAGAATAAAAATAGATATAGATTCGGCTCCAGACGGCGAGATTGATGCTTTATTCGAACATATGGATTCGCAGATGTTTGACGAGGCATTTGAACGTTCTCGCCGAGGAGAAAGGGTCATCTTTGACGTATTGCATGTAGATGCAGTGGCTCAGCATGCTTTGATGAGAAATTTTGATGGGCCTTTGAGAATTGTTTTGGTTTACTGTCCGTTTTCTCTACTCTCTTTGAGAATGGGAAAACGAAACCAAGAAGCGGAAGAAAGCGGTCAGCTTGCCAATCAGCGAAACGGTACATTTCCACTTGATCAATTTAGTCGACTTTATACGCAAAAAAGTGAGAGCCAAAAAACTTGGGAGGAGATCACGAGAGATCAAGCGATCCAAGCTTTTGATGAAAATTTTGATAAGGGTGTGATCAGCGCTCGAAAAATGGGTTGTAAACTCCCTGCGGCTGAGCAGATCGCGGCAGATAAACGGAATTTTCGTCAGATCTTTTTGAAGAATTTAGGCTTTGTTGATGGCATTGACAAGGTGGAGATCGCTCCCCGAAGCGAATCTTTGTATCATCATTTCATTAACTCGGGAGAATTGACGGCCGAGGAATCTGCGAAAATTCTTCACGAAGGATAGTCTGTTTTATTTTTTCTTCTCATCTTATCAAGGTAAAGATACACCACCGGCGTTAAGTAGAGCGTGAGCATTTGGGAGAAGAGAAGCCCTCCGCAAATCGCGATGCCGAGGCCTCTTCTGGTCTCTCCTCCGGCGCCGAAGCCGAGGGCAACGGGCAAGGCTCCCATGAGAGCGGCGAGCGTTGTCATCATGATGGGTCGAAAACGGATGAGTCCCGCTTCATAAATGGCCTCTTCAGCTGGTTTTTCGCTTTGCAGAGCGTGATCGACGAGCATGATCCCATTTTTTTTGACGATGCCGATGAGGAGAATGAGTCCTACGAAACTGTAGAGAGAAAGGGGCGTTTGGCAAAGCAGCAAAGAAAGACCGGCTCCGAGTCCTGCAAAGGGTAGAGAGGAGAGGATCGTAAGGGGATGGATAAAACTCTCGTAGAGAATCCCGAGAACAACGTACATGGCCAGCAAAGCTAAGAGAAGAAGAATGAACATGTCGGTGAGCAGTTTTTTTTGCGCGCTACCCTCTCCTGCGATTTCGCCTCGGGTGGAGGGGGATAAAAGATCTTGCGATAGGGCGCTTAGTGCGTCAGTGGCTTCTTCTAGTGTGGCTTTTTCCGCGAGTTTGAAGCTGATGTTTGCAGCTGGCAATTGAAAGATGTGCTGGATATGGGGCGCGCTTGTTTCTTCTTTCCAAGACGCTACAGCTTTGAGGGGCACCATCGCGCCGTACGAGGATTTGAGGAAGAGTTTTTCTAGCGATTCGGCGTTTTCACGGTCTTTTATAGGCAGTTTGAGGTAAACCGGAACTCTTGCGCCTGATTTTTCTAAAATGAGGGGAGTGCTTTCCGTATAGGCGTTTTGTAAAGCTCTTTGGACTCCGTCGAAAGAAAGCCCTAGAAGATCGGCTTTTTCTTTGGCGATATGAATGGATAATTGGGGAGAGGGGGTGGGGAGATCGGATCTGACTTGTTCAAAAAGAGGGTGGGTTTTCATCTTTTTTTCGAGCAGCTCGGCGGTGGATTGAAGCTCTTTCAGATCATGGCTTCGGAGAGTATAGGTGAATTCTCCCTCATTGCCATCTCCTAAAGAAAATGAGATGAGCCCCCGCGTATAGCTCCAGGCGCTAAGTCCAGGAGTTTTTTCCAAATGCTCTTCTAATTCATCTAAAACGGTTTTAACGGCGGGCCGGCTTGTCTTTTCGATCAATTTGACGAACATAAAAAGGCTTGTTTTATCGACCCAGCTAGCTAGGCAATCGACGCTAGGGTGGTTGGATACGCTTTTTTCTACTTGGGTTTGGTATTCTTTGATTTCTTCTTCGGAAAGGCCGGCGGGCAGGCGGATAGAAAGAGTCCCCCATCCTAAATCTTCTTTGGGAAGCATTTCAACGGGTAGAGTTTGAAAGACCCAGAGGGAACAAATAAGACTGAAAATGCCTGTGAAAAGTGTGGTCTTTTTGTGGCGCAAACACCAAGAAAGGCTCGTTTCATACCAGCGGAAATAAGAGGGGATGCTGGGCACTTTTTTGTGCAGTTTTGCAGTGGGCGAAAGTTTTGCACAAAGCATCGGGGTTAATGTGAGAGAAACGAGGCCGGAGAGGAAAATGGCGATAGAGAGCGATAAGCTAAATTCTCGAAACAGTTTGCCTAAAATGCCGCCCATAAAAAGGAGCGGGATGAAAACGGCAATTAAAGAGACGGTCATGGAAAGGACGGTGAACCCAATTTGCTTTGAGCCAATGAGCGCGGCCTCCCAAGGGGTTTTTCCCTCTTCTCGAAGACGCGCGATATTTTCTAAGACGACAATGGCGTCATCTACCACAAATCCCATGGCAAGCGTCAAAGCTAAGAGCGAAAGGATATCGAGGCTGTAATCTAATACATACATAGCAGCGCAAGTACCGAGCAGCGACAGCGGCAGAGCTAGACACGGGATCAACGTATCTTGCAAACGGCCTAAAAAGAAAAAAATGACTGTAGAGACTAAGATAAGGCTTAAGACTAAATTCCATTCTAAATCGTGAAGAGCTTCTTGGATCCAGACGGATTGATCCAAAATGATGTTGATATGGTGCGTCGGCGGAAGGTTTTTTTGGATGTTCAAAAGTTCGCGCTTGACCTTGTCGCATAGGCTGACGACATTGACGCCAGGCTCTTTTTTGATTTCGATCAAAAGGCCCGTTTCATTGCGCTCGCCTCCGATAAAGCGGAAATGGTCGATGTTCATCCCTTTTTCTTGAATGGATCCGAGATCTTTGAGCAGCACGGGAGTTCTTTCTCGGTAAGCGATTGCTATCTTGCCTAAATCTTCTGCCGTTTGCAAACGCTGTGGCACATGTAGTCCAAGGCGGCGTTCTTCGAGGCGGCCGACAGGAATGGAGGCTCCTTCTCTTTGCAAGCTTCGTTTTACCTCTTCGAGAGAAATTCCCCTAGCTGCGAGTTTTATGGGATCGATTTCGATTTCAATCGATTCTGAAGCTCCGCTTAAACGCACTTCGCTGACGCCCTCGATCAGCGAAAGAGGCTTTTGAAGGTGGTCGGAGGCGAAATGATACAGTTTTTCCGGCTCTAAGGCAGATGAGGAAAAAACAGCGTAGAGGACGGTGGAGTGATTGACGCTTCGCCGATGCAGTTTTGGCCGTTCTAAAAGATCGTTAGGAAGATAGGCTTTATCAATCGCCCTTTGCACCTCATGAGCTGCTAGATCGATGTCTTTATCGAGAGAAAATTGCAAAAGAACATAACAGCCGCCAAGCCAGCTGAAAGAAGACATGTGCTCTAGCTTTTTTAAGGAAGCGAACTCTTTTTCTAAAACAGATGAGACCTCTCTTGCGACTGTTTCGGGGTTGGCTCCAGGCAAATCGGCCGTTACATAGATCGTTGGATAATCTACGTTCGGCATGTCGCTGAGAGCGAGTTTTTGAAGTCCCAACATCCCCGCAAAAAGCAGCGACATCATGAGCAAAAGGGTCATGACAGGACGTTTAATAAAAGGCTCAGAAATATTCACGGCAACATCTCCACTTTAGCGCCGGGATAAAGTCGGATTTGGCCTTTGATCACAACGTTTTCTCCAGGCTCTACTCCGGATAAAATAATGGCTTCTTTGTCTTTATAGCCGCTGACAAGAACGGTTTTTTGCTGCGCTATTTGCTTTTCATCGATGACGAAGACAAACTTGCCTTGCCCATTTTGCTGGATCGCCTGAGCTGGTAAGAAGTGGGCCTCTTTTTCGACGCCGACGAGTAAGCGCCACTCTACGAGCTGTCCTGGCCAGAGCTGATGATCTAGGTTGGAAAGGGCTCCTCGGGCTTGGATCGTTCCCGATCTGGCATCGATCTCGTTGTCGAGCGAAAGGAGGGCGCCGGAAAGGGCCCAAGCCTCATCCGAGGGTTTTTTGATCTCGAGGAAAGTGTTTTCTTTGATTTGATCAATGTCTGTTTCTGTAATGGCAAATTCTACATAGAGTTTATCGAGATTGCGAATCGTTCCGAAAGAAGTTCCGACGGAAACCCAGCTCTCTTCTTGTAAGGAGGTTTTTCCCAGTTTTCCTGTAATCGGAGCGTAGATTGTGCAGTGCTCTACATCAATTTCAGCTCTTTTTACGCGCGCTTCATCGGCAAAAACGCTCGCTTCATGCAGTAAAAGCTCTTGCTGGAGCTGATCGAATTCAATCGCTGCGATATGGTCTTTTTTTACCGATAGGTAGCGCTGCAGTTTTTTTTCCGCAAATTGAAGCCTCGTCTTTTTTTCCGCTAAAGAGGCTTTGGCTTCTTGCAGTCTAAGCTCGTACAAAGTCGGGTCGATCTCAGCTAATTTTTCCCCTTTTTGTATAAATTGTCCTTCGCGGCAATAGACATGAGAGATCCTTCCGCTCACTTGCGATTTGATTTCCGCTTGTTCCACAGGGCTCAGCATTCCATGGCCCTCTAGATAGCGAGGAAGAT
Source organism: bacterium (assembly GCA_021780355.1). Taxonomy (GTDB): domain Bacteria; phylum Chlamydiota; class Chlamydiia; order Chlamydiales; family SM23-39; genus SZAS-17. The sequence continues at coordinate 5,156 of JAJXYX010000039.1, forward strand.
CTTTTGTTGTGAGATGGACGACTTGGACGGGGATGATTTTTTCTTTCGCCGGTTCTGCAGATTTTGAGCATCCGGCTAATAGGGTGAGAAGAAAAAGGGGCATTTGATAAAAAAGACGGTTCATAGATCCTCTAAAAGGGTTCCTGTGGAATAGGCAAGCTGAGCCATTTCGGCGAACCAATGGATGTTGGCCTGCAATTTCGATTCTCTTGCGTGAGATAAAATTTTGCCCAGTTCGATGAGAGAAAAAATCGAGATGAACCCTGCTTCATACTGCTCGAGGGCGGCATCGTAGGCTTCTTTGGCGTAGGTGAGAGATTCTTGACTGAGCGAGATTGTCTCTTGCGCTGCTTTTAAGGTTTCAAAATGGTGAAAGACATCAAAGGCGATCGTCTGTTCTTTAGCTAAAACATCCGCAAGCGTCGATTGCGCGTCTGCGTAAGCTCGTTTGCACTCGTAGGTTTTTTTAAATCCGTTGAAAAGGGGCGCGTTAAGGGACACTCCTACAGCGTATTGATAAATGCCGTGAGACGGGCTTTTTTGGTCGTATTCCCATCCTCCCTTTGCCAATGCGTCTATTTTGGGCCAAAGGCTTGCTTTTACTCGTTTGATCTCAAGGTGCTTACGAGCCATTTCCGCTTTGAGCGCTAAGAGATCGGCCCGATTCTTTTTGGCTTCAGTAATGAATGAACTGAAAGTTTGAGTGATTTTTTGCGGATCTGCCGTTTCAGGCAAGGTTTCGACTTTGATTTCCGATTCAATGGAGAGGCCGCTCGCTTTCGCTAAGGCAGCTTTTGCGATTTTGACGTTTTTATTTTTGTTGCTTAATCTCAATTTGGCCTGCGTCCAATCGGACTTCGCGGCTAGTACATCTGACTTGGATTTTAGCCCCGCCTCCCAAAGCTGCTCGGTTGCTTGAACGCGCTCTTTGGCCTCTTTTTCAGCCGCAAGCTCTACGTCAAAGAGTCCTTTTAGAGTGAGATATTCATAATAGGTGCTGAGCAACTTGACGATCACTTCTTGCATCGCCCAGTCGCGGCTCCAATTAGCGATCTTGAGCCCCTCTTTTGCTTCTTGAACGGCCGCGCTCCTTTCTCCGAAATCGAGCAGAAGATAAGAGAGCATAGCTCCTGCATGCGCTCTGTAATCAGTGATTTCAGGTCCTCCTAAAAATTCAAATGTTTTGAGCCTCATCCCATCTGCCCGAACATCGATGCGCGGATACCATTCGCTTTTTGCCAACCCCACTCTCGATGCCGCGGCTTTAGCTCTATACCAAGCGTATTTTGTTTCAGGGTTGTTTTGCAGAGCCAGGTCGATAAGATTTGTCAAAGAGAGTAAGTTATCTAAATTGATTTTTTCCTCTACCGGGTCTTCTTTTTTGCTGGGGCGGATGGAAGGCTGATATTGGGCAAACGTTCCATCAAACTCAACGATGGATTTTGAACACGAGAGGAGCAGCGAGAAAAAAAGTAGATAGATGAGACGATGCATCTTTTAAGACCTTAAAAGAAAAAAGCTTGGAGCTGTATTATACTTCAGCGCTGAATTATTCCCAATCTGTATGAGATAAAATTTGTCAGATATTAAAAAAATCATTAAGATGTTTGCCTTTCAAAGGTCTGTATGGACTAGAGGAGTGCAAGATGGCTGTACAATGTTTTAGCAATCGATCTGATGAATCAGCGTATGGGCGGTCTCAAAGAGACTCGGATTTCCCTCGGGTTTTACAAGAGAGCGCTCGACAGTTTTCTGAAATTATTTTTGTTCCTAAACGGTGTTTGGATTGGGCTCTTGCGTGGTCTAAATTGGATCCTCGTCAATTGTCTAGAGCTGGAGGGGATGAAAGGCATCGGCGAGATATGCAAGAAACGTGCATTGCGTTAGCGATTCGGTCGATTTGCTTGCTTTCCAAAGAGCCTTCTTCTCCGGTGTTGATCCCTTTTTTACGCGTATGCAGCGCTGTTCGGTTGTTTTTCCGAGGAGATCAAGAGAGCCTAGGCGGCTTGTATGATCAAATGGTTCCCGTAGATGAATCGGCGGAACTTCACCCTTTCCAAATTCCGCCGACTCCCATATTTGGTCATTGGCCCGAAGGACACTGTTTGAGCTGGGGCCAATTTTTTTCTATCGCGAGAGGCATTATGGGAGATACTCCTCTTTCCTTTGCGGAAGATACGGGAATTGCTGAATATGTCACTCCTCCAGAGCGGATAGCTCGCAAAGACTGGAAAGGATTGTTCCATTCTTTGGGAAAAATGGCTTTGCATTGGTCGGGGATGCAGCAAGAATCTTCTTTTGCTCCCGAATGTTTGTTGAAAGTGTCTGATATGGAATCTTCTTCTTTGGTGGAATTGGAAAATCCTTCGACTGTAGTGAATTTGATTCGGGCTGGCTTTCATCCTTTTGCTGTATTAGACACCTCGAGAAATGTCGAATGGCAAGAAGGGGCCAGGTCTCTACACTATATTTTTTATGTCCATTTAGCTTGTTCATGGGGAAGAAGCGAGGTTCTTAGGGCTTTGCTTGAGCAGGATAAAGAGGGCTTTCGGCGTTATTATGCAAAGATCGATGAACAAGATGAAAACACCCCTTATCGACGGGCTGTGATGAATCAAAAATACCCTTCTGTTTTGATTCCTCTGATCCAGGAAGCAGAAGAAGATCCCCAAGGACATTTGGCGGTAGAAATACGGAAATGGGCGAATCGGGCTGAAAAACCTCAATGCGTTCCTTTGGGGGTTGCTGAACTTTTGTCGGGGATGCAGTGGCGAAACCATCCTGGCAACTATTTGATGTTGGCTTGCCAGAGCGGAGATTTGTCTTGGGCTCAGTATCTTGTAGAACGGGAAGAAAAAAGAGCTATAGAGATGTATCTAAGCTGTCACGCTGAGGCTACAAAGGAGCAACGTTTGCTTGCGGCTTTCGATGCGGCGAGCTTATTCGTGAATAGGCGGAGCGTATGTGGCGGCCCTTCAGGAACTCCGCTTGAAGTAGCGATTCGATCAGGCCATGCACATGTTGCTCAATTTCTTTGCGATAAAGGGGCTGCGTCTAGTTTGGAATTGCGTTTTGAGGCAATGGGAAGGACGATCGGACGCAATGAGAGGATGGTCGATCTTTGGAGCGAGATCCAACATCAGATCGGTCCGGAAATTGAGAGAATGCCTGTCAAGGCAACGCAGGAGCAAATTCAAGAAATTGTGGCGATCATCATGGCGTGCTGTAAGTATTACGAGAAAGAATCAACAATTTCTCAATCTATTTCAGAAGCGATTGATGCGAGTGATCAGACGATTGCAAGAATTGAGCTTTTGCTGGATTTGAAAGAAAAAAACTATCGACCTATTGTGGAGTATTATTATGAGACTAGACATTTACTTGCCTCCCATCCCTTGGCCTCATCTAGCCTCCGGTCTGACGTGCGGACCTAGCGGTGGCGGAGTTGTTTCATTTTTTCTGGAGCCAGGATTAGAGTTTTTTTCTGAAAAAATTTTTTTCTATCGCCAGGAAATTTTTTACGCAGGCATCGGCCTTTCCGCTCTGGCTATTTTGGCTGCTTTATCAAGCAAAATTGCTTGTATGATTTTGTTTGTAGCTGGAGCGGCTTTTTGTTTTGCCTTAGCTGCTTGGGCGTTTCGGACGAGGGAGAGTAAATTATCTCAAGAGGCGAGCTTATTCGACGCTAGATTGCAAAGAGCAACGCAGAAAGGAGAAGAGGGGATCATTCAAGGAAGAGAGCAATGTCTTCTTTTACAAAAAGGTTTTGATGAGCTCAGCGAGCTTAATCGACAAAAAAATGAAGAGATCGCGGGGCTTCATAGAGAAGTTGAAAAGATTTCAGGCATATTGGTGAATCGAGACCTAGAGCTTGAAAAATTGCGCAGTCAAAATCAAAGGCTTTTACGCATCGAACAAAGAGTGCAGCAGCTTCTTTGAGGACTGGAGTTTGAGAAGAAACCCTTCCTTTAAATAGATGAAATTCTGTTAAATGGATGAAATTCTATAGAAGAAAAAAAAGGTCTTTTCATGACATCCCACTCTTTAGTCCCAGGCAGTCTTCTTGGGGGCATGTTGCTAGTGGCTGGAAGCTGTATCGGCGCTGGCATGCTGGCCTTGCCTATTTTAACAGGTCTTTCTGGTTTTTTTCCGTCGCTAGCTATGCTTTTTCTAGCTTGGGCTGGTATGACATTTACAGCTTTACTGCTAGTTGAGATCAATGGATGGTTTTCTGGGCGAGTGAATTTGCTCTCCATGGTACAAAAAGGACTGGGGAAAACCGGGCGCTTAACGGCTTGGATCTCTTATCTTTTTTTGTTTTATGCACTTTTAGTAGCCTATATTTCTGCCAGCGGATCGGTTTTTGCCGCGATTTTTGAAACGGTTTTTCATGTGTCGATTCCCGATTGGACGGCGTCTCTTTTTTTCACATTTTTATTTGGTTGGATTGTTTACTTAGACACCCGTCCTGTAGATTTGGTTAATCGAATTTTGATGTTTGGTCTCATTGCGACGTATTTGAGTATGATTGCTTTTGGTCTTTTTTCTATTCATCCTGATTATCTCTTGCACTGGGCTCCTAGCGCTCTTTTTTCTTCTTTGCCAGTGCTTGTCGTCTCTTTTGGATTTCACAATTTGATCCCGAGCCTTACAGCGTACATGAAAGGAGATTTGCGCCGCGTACGTCTAACCATCGTAGGCGGGAGTTTAATTGTCCTTGCGATCTATGTGATTTGGTCTCTGCTCGTTCTTGGAGTGATCCCTTACGGAGGCTCTAATGGAATTTTAGAGAATTATCAACAGGGGAATGAGGCGACAATCGCCCTCAGGCGAGCTTTGGGTTCGAGCTGGATCGGGTATTTCGCTCAAGGCTTTGCTTTTTTTGCCATCAGCACGTCCTTTCTCGCTCAAGGTTTGACTTTGAGCCATTTTTTAGCTGATGGGCTCAATAAAACGCCAAGCCGGGAGACCAATCGATGGATGATCTTTCTTGTTTTGATCCCTCCTCTAGCGCTCGCTTTGATCTATCCAAAGGTCTTTTTGCAAGCCCTCGGTTTTGCTGGAGGATTTTGCGCAATGATCTTATTTGGCCTCCTCCCTGTCCTTATGGCTTGGGTAGGCCGATACCGCAAAGAGTTCCATTCCTCCTATCAAGTGGCAGGCGGCAGGCCTTCTCTCGTTCTAGGTGGGCTTTTCTCTTCTCTAATCATTGTATTTGAGTTATTTAGGGTTTTTAGTTAATTTTTTGATCTTTTTATAATTAACTGTTTGTTTGTAAATAAAATTTTATTGAATTTTGTTTATTTGTATAATGTCTTATAAATAATAATTTTAGTTGGTTGTGTGAGCATTTCATCAATAGTTGATCATTCTAGTCGACCAAAAGTAGATCTTAAGCAGAAGGCCCTTCCCTCAGATCAAGAGGGGAAGGTGGGTTCTTTGCTTTCGTATAATAGGTTTCCAAATGACTTTAGTCCTTTGGTGGGCAAAGCCTCAATTTTACTGTTCTAAGTAAGACCAGCTGAAATCGATGCATCCTTCTTTATCGAAGACGCAATTTTTGAGTTTAGGGTTATGTGCGTAGAGATGGATGTAGTGAAATAGGGGCGTGTACGGCGTTTCTTCGAGGAGAATCTGTTTAGCTTCTTGTTTTGCTGTGTTTTTTTGAGCTCCAAGAGAATTTGGGCGCGCTTGGTCGAGGAGGCATCGGTAGGCTGGATTCGTCCATTGAGGGAAATTCCAAGAATTTGGACCCTCGAAACGGCTGAGATATTCATAAGAATCTTCGTCGATGACGTCTTGAACAGTGCCGCAGATCTCGTAGGACCTTTTTTCTAAATGGCTGCGAAAATGATTCCAATCAGAGTTGATGGTGCGAATGGGGATATTGAATGTTTTTTGCCAGGTGTTTTGTAAGTAGAAAGCAAATGTTTCTTTGTGATGAGGATTGCAGTAGCTGAATGTGAGAGGAGGGAGTTCGTCTTGAGCCAGCCTGAGTTCTTTTAGAGCTTTTTTCATGAGCTGGCGAGCCTCTTGTTTTGCTGCATATTTTGGTTCGGCGGGCAAGCTGTGGGGAAAGAATCGAGTCGTGATAGAACTGCGGTCTAAGCATAGGCTAAAGGCTTTTCGAGCTAAAGAAGAGGCGAGCAGAGGGTGCTTTGTATTGAAATAGAGGACGAACTGTCTTTTTACATTGAGCTTTGTGATGAGCTGTTTTTTTTGCAGCTCTCTAGCCTGTTCAGGAGATAAGCTGTGGAAAGGTTCTCCAAACCAATCGATTTCTCCTTGCTGAAAAAGACGAAAAAGGGTTCGAGGATTGGCCTCTTTTTTCATTTCAATTTGATCAAAATAGAGTCTTTCAGCATCCCAAAAATAGGGGTTACGTTCGAGGAGGATTTTTTCTTCCGTTTGTTCTCGGATAAGGTAAGGGCCGTTAAACCATTTGGGTTCTCGTAGAGAACCGAAGAGGGGCGAGAAAAAAGGCTGGGCTAATTTATGCAGGAAATAAGGATCCGGCCATTCAAGTTCAACCTGTAGGGTTTCTGCATCGAGGGCTCGAATAGCGACGTCTGAAAAATGGCATTTTTTTTCTTTGTATTGCTGTGCATTTTTGATGACGAAGAGGAGTTCTGGATGATTAATGCAATCCGATAAAGCGCCCCGCCAACTAGAGACGTAGTCAAGCGCAGTAACGTGCTCCCCATTGGACCATCGATAGGGTCTTAGCTTAAAAGTATAGCAAAGCCCTTCTTGTTTCATCGCAATGGCCCCTGCCAGTTCGGGCATGCCTTGTTCATTGAGCCTCGTGAGTCCTTCAAAAAGCAGTTTGTTTAAGATTTGACAGCGAATATCTCCAAAAGAATAGTGGGGATTGAAAGAAGGCGGCATGCCGCTTTGATAGGCAAAGCGAAGCATCTTTTTTGTAGAGGGGATTTCTTTAACGGGACAATGAGCCTCTTTAGGCTGCATGAGGCAAAGATAATGGAAATCGCCGATGGTGATTTGTGCATGAGAGGTGGAAGGGGCGTTTAAATGTTTATAGAGATCTGCGCTATTCGGCGTTTTAATGATGGTAAACGAGCGTAGCTGCCGCTTGAGTTCTTTAGGTGCATTTTCTTGGACGAGTTCGGAAAATGCGCTAAAGAGGTACTCCGCCTCTTCGATAGAGAAAGAAAACCATGTTTCGATCCGGTTCAGAGCGTAAAATAGCTTTTCTGCAAAGAGGTCGAAGAGAGGGATTTTATTGGCTAAATGAAAACGGATGATATCGAAATGTTCTTGTTGTTTCTCAAAAAGCCCTCCATTGTAATCGCGAAAAACGCCGAGGCTCTCTTCTAAAGATTTCATAACATAGCGTCTTGCATAGAGCAGATTAATGGAATCGTGCATATCGAAAGCGGAAGAGGGGACTTTGATGGAAAAAACGCCCATTTCAATATGCAAAGGATGTTTGTTTTCATGGGAAGATTGGCAAAAACAAGGCAGGGAGTCCGGTAGTTTTCTGAGCGCCTGATGCAAGGTTTCTGTGGATTTAGGGCGCACGCAGTGGAGGAGAAACTCGAGAGAGGTGGCGGTTTGTTCTCGAAAATGGATCGACACTTGAGGCAGATCGTTAGGAGTTGTAATCTCTCTTTGCAGCAGTTGAAGCTGCCGGAACGATTCTTCTTTGTTGTAGGGCCAAAAAAGAGTCGGTGTAAGCGGCGAGATCGTTAGCAGTTGGTTTTGCAGAGCCTTTTCGCTTTTTTTGAGTTCTTGTTTTGAGAATTCTTGTCCTCTTAGCTTACAGACTTCAAGATAACAAAAATAGTATGAGTAGTCGGCGTGGTACCAAAGATAAAAAGAGTGAGGAACTTCTCTTACCCCTGGCAATAATGTGCGGAAAGTTTTGATGATCCTCTCTTTTTGCAAGGCGTAGTTGCTTGAGTAAGTGAGCGCAAGACAAATTCTTCCAGGACTTGAAAAAAGTTTAAGGAAGAGATGTTTTTGATTAGAGGCATTTTTTTTGAGCTGTTCTTCTATTTTTTTTTGCAGACAAAATTGAGTGAGCAATAAAGAGCGGATGTGTCGAGCAGAACGGTCTGTTAAAAATCGGCCGGACGCGTTATGGATGATTTTTTCTAATCCCTTGACGAGGCGTTCATCAAAAAGAGAGGGAAAACGCAAAATGGTTTTGGGTAGAGCGGAGCGAAGAGGCGCTTGAGTGAGTTCCAATGGATTGGGCCCTTTGATTAAATCTTGCATGTGTCATTACAAATGACTGAACTATCGCACACAAGAACTTTAAAATATAGGGATTTTTTTTTGAAAAAAAAGAGAGTGCTTTAGGAATATGCGGGCAAAGCCCGCATAAAAAATCTTAGGGATTTTCGCTGAAAATCGACGGAAAATTTTTTCAACGAAAGTCTCTTATTAGGATCTCGGGAAAATTTCGTTTGCTTTAAAGAAGAATGAAATTTCTGTAGAGGCGTTAGATAAACTATCGGAACCATGCACTGCGTTGCGCTCGATGCTTGTGGCGAAATCGGCGCGGATCGTTCCAGCTTCTGCTTTTGCAGGGTCTGTCAATCCCATGATTTTACGGCTTCTAGCTACTGCGTTATCTCCTTCAAGCACCATAACGAGGATGGGACCGGATGTCATGAATTCTACAAGCTCTTGATAAAAAGGGCGGTCTTTATGGACAATGTAGAAATTTTTTGCTTGTTCTGTATTCAGGTGCATCATTTTTGCAGCGATTACAGAGAGCCCATCGCGCTCAAAATATTCAATGATGTTGCCGATTTGGTTTTGGCCCACTGCATCGGGCTTGATGATTGAAAGCGTTTGCTCTAAAGTTTGAGTTGTTGCTTGTGCCATGAGGGTCTCCGTAGGATAAATTGTTGAAGAACATTGTAATGTAGAGGAAAATAAATCTCACGGGTTTTATAACTGTTTGAGATACTTTTTGCTGCCATAGTCTGTCGGAACGAGGAGCATGAAGGTCGCGGGAAGCGAGGCTTTTTTTATCTCTTAAGAAGATGATTTTTAGAAAGATAAGAGAGTTGTTCGAAGGCGGTCTTGTAGGTTTTTGCTCCTCATTTTTTGGGCAAATCTCGGATAAAAAAAAGATAAAGATCAGAGGAAAAATCAGATGAAATCTTCGGCTTATGGAAATTATCCTGACTTAAAAAACGTAAAAAAAATTTTGGTTGTCAAGTTAAGGCATTTAGGAGATGTCCTTTTAACAGCGCCGATTTTTACGGCATTAAAAAGGGCATTGCCCCAGGCTCGCCTCGATGCATTTATCTGGGCAGAAGCGGCTCCCATGTTAGAAGGGCATCCTGCATTAGACGGACTGGTTCTTTATGATCGCAACTGGAAAAAATTGGGTTTTAGGAAACTGCTTAAGGAAGCTGCATTGCTGAAGCGAATTCGAAAAGAAAACTACGACGTTGTGATCAATTTGACTGAAGGAGATCGAGGGGCTCTGGCCGCTCGTATTTCAGGGGCGCCGATTCGCGTGGGATTTGATCCGAAGGGAAAAGGTTTTTGGGGTAAAAAAGGGCTTTATACTCATGTAGTAAAACATTGTCCGGGACTTCGGCATACGGTGGAGAGGAATTTAGATGCAGTGCGTAGAATGGGAATTTTTCCGCGCCTCGAGGAGAGACAGCTTTGTTTGCACGTGCCGGATGAGAGTCTTTTGTCTGTAGAAAAACTTGTAGGTCGCCTGCCTTTTCTTCTCATCCATCCTTCTTCCCGTTGGCGTTTTAAATGCTGGCCTGTTGAGCAGATGAGAGAGCTTGTGCATCGGTTGTTAGAAAGGGGGGAGCGCTTAGTTTTCACTTCGGGGCCCGATCCAATTGAGATCAGTATGGTAGAGCAGATTGTGCAGGGAACTGACGTTTTGAATTTGGCAGGAAAAATTTCTCTTAAAGAACTAGCGGCTTTGATACAAAAAGCCAAAGCTCTCATTTGCGTCGATTCAGTCCCTTTGCACATCGCGAGCGCTCTTAAAACGCCCGCCGTGGTTTTGTTTGGCCCGACTTCTGATGTGACCTGGGGCCCTTGGCAGCATCCTCAAGCCCGTGTTGTGGCAGAACCTATGAGCTGCCGGCCTTGTTATCAAGATGGATGCGGAGGAAGCAAAGTGAGCGATTGTCTGCAGCAGCTTTCCGTCTCAAAAGTTTTGAGTGCATATGATGATTTAGTCAATATTCGTTCGGAGGAATTATGTTTGAAATCTTAGGCCAATGCGCTCATGTGCAAATACCTGAAGTGAGCGAAGAAACTCTTCGGTTTTATCGAAGCGGCACGATTTTATGGGTTGTTCAGCAAATATGGAGCTTGTTCTTACCTTGGCTTTTTTTGATGACAGGATGGAGTGCAAAACTTGGTAGTTTTGCCGAAAAAAAAGGAAAGTGCTGGTATGGTTCGATTGTTTTATATCTTTTGAGTTTTTTAGCTTTGTATCAGCTCTTCAGTTTGCCCCTTTGGATGTACTCCGGTTACTTTCGGCCTCGAAGCTACGGACTTTCTTTGCAGTCTTTGTCCCAATGGTTCGTTCATTATGGCAAGGGGGTTTTTCTTCTCGCCATCATGGCTCTCGCCTTTGTCTGGATTTTTTACGCCTTATTGAAAAAAAGTCCAAAACGATGGTGGTTTTATGGAAGCTTGGCCGGCATAGCGATAGGATTTTTCATGATGATAGTGCAGCCGATTTGGATCGATCCTTTGTTTAATGATTTTGGCCCTATGAAAGACAAAGAGCTCGAGCAGCAGATTTTGACTCTCGCTTCTCAGGCAGGGATTGATCAAGGGCGGATTTATGAAGTGAATAAAAGCCAGGAAACGAAGATGTTAAATGCCTACGTTGTAGGTTTTGGGCATACGAAACGGATTGTGCTTTGGGATACGTTGATTCAAGAGATGTCGACGCCTCAAATCCTTTTCGTCGTGGGCCATGAAATGGGGCATTATGTCTTGCATCACATGTGGTGGTCGTTTTGTTATTTTTCCTTTTTAACGCTGCTGATTTTCTACATGATCTATCGCTGTTCTCCTTGGCTTCTTCGAAGGTTTCAATCGCGATTTGGATTTTTCCATCTTTCCAGCATAGCCTCTTTGCCTTTATTTCTTTTTTTATTTACGTTTCTTTCCCTTGCAACGGATCCTTTGTCTCTTTTTATCTCTCGCGTCATGGAGCGGCAAGCGGATCGTTTTGGGTTGGATATGACTCATGATAATCAGGCGGCAGGCGAGGCTTTTGTGATTTTGCAGCAAAAAAATTTAGCAAATCCTCGGCCGGATAAGTTCACTATTTTTTGGAGATCGAGCCATCCTTCTTTGCAAGAGAGGGTAGATTTCACAAATAGTTACTGTCCTTATAACTTAAAATCCTCTCCAAAATAGTTTCTTCTAGCTTCGGGATGCGAGGTGAGCTCGTCTACCGTTCCAGATAGAAGAACTTTGCCTTGCTGCACCAAATAGCTTCGGTCGACTATGGAAAAAATTTCGCGGGCGTTATGGTCGGTGATGAGTACGCTGATTTGCTTGTGTTTTAAGATGCGGATGAGATGTTTGACGTCGGCGACAGCTAGAGGATCGATATTGGCAAAGGGTTCATCGAGGAGAAGAAGAGAGGGCTGCGTGACGAGGGCACGGGTGATTTCGAGCCGCCGTCTTTCTCCTCCGGATAGGGTGCTTGCTTTTTTATGGCGAAGCCGCGTGAGATGAAGTTCTTCGAGCAGTTCGTCTAACGTTTGCGCTGGGTTACTTCTCATTTCTAGAATGCAGCGGATATTTTCTTCTACAGTCAAAGAGCGGAAAATGGAGGGTTCTTGCGCCAAATAGCCAAGTCCCATGAGAGCTCGCTTGTGTACGGGCATGTGGGTGACATTTTGATGTTGGAAAAAAACTTCCCCTTCATCGGGCCGAATGAGGCCGACTGCCATGTAAAATGCTGTAGTTTTTCCAGCGCCGTTCGGCCCTAAAAGACCGATGACTTCTCCTGGAGAAACAGAAAGAGAGAGGCCATTGACAACCGGCTTGCCTCCGTATTGTTTGACGAGGCCTTTGAGCTCAAGAAGACTCATGGAGCTGCTCCAAAAGATTTTGCGCCTCTTCATCGGAAAGCAGGTGGGAAAAGGTTGAATATTGGAATTGGACATCCGCTATTTCTGGAGAAAAATGAGCCACCCTTTCGTCGCTGCAGCTGTAGCGCAGGCCGATGAATTCGATATTGAGCTTTTGGGCGCTTTTGGCTACATCGAGCAAATGGGACTTTTTGTCGTTGATAAAGACGATTTTTTTCGGGTGGAGGTCCGTGGCTTTGAGTAGTTTTTCAAGAGCTGGTCCCTTGGGTGTTCCCGAAGTGAAAAGAATGCCGTGGCGATAGAGTACGCCTCGTTCGTTCATGAGATAAATATCTTCTTGGGACGGAGCCGTTTTGATGAGATCGATGCCATTTTCTAAAAGCTGCTGCACTGTGCGAGTCGCGAGCGCAAGTCCTTGCGTCGTGAGGCCCATGATGCAATATTTTTCATTTTGTAAATCAGAGACGACGGCCGCTGTGTCTTTTTCGACTGTTTTCATGCGGCTTAAATGTCTGATAGCCTCCCACTGGGCCAGCGTGGCATCTAGAGGATCGGCTTTGTCTTCATTGAGTTGGTATTGGTATTGGAACCATACATCGGAGCCGAGGGTTTGTTCGGGGATCAGCAGCGTGTCGTCGATATCGAGCAAAATGAGCGTATCGGCATCTACATAAAGCCTGAGGTCATTGAAATGGGGCGTTTCTACGATAGATGAGGCGGCAGACTGTTTTACGTGGCTGAACCCATACATTGCACTATGTGAAAAAAAAGCTAGCGCTGCGTAGAAAAAAAGTTTCATAAATACCTTGAAAAAATGGATTCAAAATAGTTTTTTTCTTCCATGTTGAAAGAGAAGCGGATATCTCCTACTCCTTCAACAGTTTTTGCATCTTGCTGGATGTGCAATTCCTTCGCTGCGAACGTGGCTCCATCTTGCCAGCATAGCACATGTTGTTCAGTTGAGCCAAGAAGGATAAAAAGGCGCTCTTTAGGACAATAAGTCGCTTTACTTGCCAGAGCATAGGTCTCTTTGCCTTGCCAAGACGAAGATCTAAGCCGGACGTTTCCTTCGAGCTGCAGCGGTAGATTGGCATCCACAATTTCTGCTTGGTCTGCTTCTAGATAAAAATGGTCCTCAGTAAATACTTTTACCTTTTTGGCGATGAGCTGATCGGAAGGGAAGCGATAAAATCCCTCTTCAGATTCGATGCGATACATAGGAGAAGAGTCTGTTTGCCTCTCTGCGCAACCTTTCATATTGTGGAATGTTTCATAAGCTTCTAGGCTGCGTCCCTGCTGGGAAAGGATCAGTTCTGAATGTTCGCTGATGATCTGAATGTGAGATTTTTTTTGATCTTTTCCTGTCCAAATATCTTTTTGCACATGGGAACGGATCTCTTTGGCAGGTTCTTTTTCCAAGGCGTGTTTGGATTTGAGCTCAAGGCTCTCTTGCATGAGCTCTTTATAGGATGCCAGCTCTTTTTCTCCCACTGCGACAAATTGTCTATAGATCAATAAGGCAAAGAAAAATAAAAGAACGCAAAAGATCGCAGCAGTGCGTCTAAACATTGTCGAGAAGCGCTAACTGAGTTTGGTAGAGCATGTCCACTTCTCTTAGCAGCTGTTTGAGTCCATGAAATGGCATGACGGTTGCTGCATCGCTTTTGGCGGCAGCTGGATCTGGATGCGCCTCGATAAATAGCGCGTTGCATCCTGCTGCAATCGCGCATCGGGCAAGCGTTGGGATGAACTCGCGCTGTCCTCCTGAAGAAGATCCAAGTCCTCCAGGCAGCTGGACGGAATGAGAGGCGTCGAAACAGACGGGGAATCCTAAAGATTGCATGATGGGAATGGCCCTCATGTCGCTGACCAAATTATTATATCCAAAAGACGTCCCTCTATCGGTAAGTACAATTCCTCGATGTCCGCATGAGAGGATTTTATCAACGACGTTTTTCATTTCCCAAGGTGCCATGAATTGTCCTTTTTTGACATTGATCACAGCTTTGGTTGAGGCGGCGGCGGCTATTAAATCCGTCTGACGAGATAAAAAAGCGGGAATCTGAATCGCATCGCAGACATTGCCGGCTAAAACTGCCTCTTCTGGAGAATGGATGTCGGTGAGTACAGGCAGGTCCAACTCTTTTTGGATTCTTTCCAAAATCTGCAATCCTTTTTCTAGCCCAGGACCTCGAAAGGAATGTACTGAACTCCTATTGGCCTTGTCGTAGCTCGCTTTGAAAATAAAAGAAAACGGAAAAGCAGAAAAAAGTTCTTTCAACGTTTTCGCCGCTTCAAAAGTGTGTTCTTCGCTTTCCATGACGCAAGGGCCGCAGATGACGGTGAGCGGCTGCTTCGGTCCGATGAAAAAATCTTTAACTTTAACTAGTTCCATAGGGCTATAATGCGCCTGTTTCTTTTTTTTCTGCAAGCAATTCATCCATTCCGTAAAGTCCAGGAGGTTTTCCCATAATAAACTTCGCTGCAGCTAAAGCTCCCCATGCAAAGACCCTTCGGCTGCAAGCTTCATGGGCTATCCGAAGCTTCTCTTCAACACCCCTAAAGGTCAGAACATGTTCTCCCACCACTTCGCTCAAACGGATCGATGCAATCGGAACTTTTATTTCAGGTCGAACCTGTTCAATTGCTTCCGCCAAGCTCAAAGCCGAGCCGCTCGGTGCGTCCTTTTTCTTCGTATGATGTGTCTCTTCTATACAAACTTCTCCAGGAAATAAACGAGCCAAATCCGCCGCCATTTTTTTCAAAAGAGCCATTCCTAAAGAAAAGTTAGAGGAATAAAAAATTGCAGTATTTTTCGCCGCCTCTTTCAATAAGCATCTCTCCTCTTCAGAAAATCCCGTCGTCCCAATCACCATTGGCCGGCCATAGGTTAATCTCTCCCGCAGCCCCTCTCGAAGCGACACGTCAATAAAAAGATCGGGCAACCGCCCTTTCGCTTCCGCTTCAACAAGCACGCCCAAAGGAGCCCCTCCTAATACTACACCATAATCTACCCCAAGGGATGATCTGCCTAAAACAGCCGTCAGCTTCATGTCCTTTCTTAACAAAATTTCAGCCCCAATCTCCCGTCCCAGCCGTCCAGTCGCTCCAAAAATGCCGATATTCATGAGTCCTCGTCTAGTTGGGGCTCCGCCCCAAGCCCCGCCAAAGGACTTCGTCCTTTGGAATCCTAGTTTTTTTAGAATAATTATAAGATTTTTCGATAGAAAAATCCAAAAAAATAAAAAGGGGGTTTAAGGGGCTTTAGTCCCTTAACGGGGTTTGGGGCGAAGCCTCAATTCGAGGAGGAGGAACTTTTTCCTTGTAAAATAGGGAGGCGAGTTAGTAAAATTAGAGGTTCTTTTGGACTGATAGCTCAGTGGATAGAGCACCCGCCTTCTAAGCGGGTGGTCGCAGGTTCGAATCCTGCTCGGTCCGATATTTTTTTACAGCAGGGCGATCGATGCAGCGGCACACGGGACTTCTTGGGGATTTTAGTGTTGGAAGAGAAGGGTTTTCCGATCTTGATGCCGTTTTTGGGCGATTTGAGGCAAAAGAGTTTGAGGGGCTTGTCGATCGAAAGAGAAGCGAGCTTGTGAACCGAGCGCTTTTGGAGTTGATCCAAAAAGAGCCAGAGCCTTGCTTTTTGCTGCCCCACGTGCTGGAATTTGTTGAGCGCGTAGATCGGGAAAAACTGTTACATCATTACACCTTTACGAGCTTTGAGCTTTGGCTCAACCTGGCTTCGGGTTTGAGCTTTGAGGAAAATTACCGTGTGCGGGCAAAAATTGCCGGCAAGTGGGTAGAGCGGAGCGATTACCAGGTTTTGTTTCCGATCGGCATGGGAAAAGTTTATGAAGGGACCCATTTTGTCACGGCGCATAAATCTCCGGATCTCGATACGACTGTGGCGTCGTTTTGGGGATGGATGGACGCTTTTGCAGCGCGTGTGACGAGCGGTCTTCATGTCTGGAACGTTCCTGGAGGGCCTCCTTCGTCTCAAATTGAAATCGATTGGATTTTTAGGGATCTTTTTGGCGCAGCGGTGTTTACCCATCTGCCTAAAACCAGGCTTGCGTTGAGTGTCACGGGGAACGATTTGCTTTCTCAAAAAGGGTTTATCCGGGCCACTTTGGATACCTCTCTTGCAAATATTGATCATGAGCGGGAAAAAAATGCTGTTGTTTTGGTGGACCAAGAGGGGTTTTATTTAGGCGACTGGCGCCATCTGGATGTTGAGAGTGTGCAGCAAGTGATTATTTTGCTCAGCACCTGCATCCGCTGGTTCGAAAACCAGCTTCATTTGTCCATTATTTCTTTGTTTGCAAAGCAGCATTTGCATCTAGATGAAATTAAACCTTTGCTTCAAAAGTTGTTTGGCCTTCGCTTGGAAGATTGTGAGCCGGCTAAAGAGTTTTCTTTGAAGCAAAAAGGATTGGTTTCCCGTTTTCTCTCGCTAGTTTTGCAGATTGAAAAGGGGTTTTCTTTAACGTTCGAGCAGCTGGGCGCAGGGCTGGTGGCTTTGCATGAGGGGACGTTCCAAACTGTAGATCAAATTATTGAGCAGATGAAAGAACAAAAACTCTTCGAAGCCTCGGGGGTTTTACACGAAGATCGACCTAAAATTTTCCATTTTTTAGAAAAAATGGTCAAAACGCTGCATGAGACAATTTTTAAGATTCGAAACCGTTTAGAACGTTTGGATGTCGCTTTAAAGACAAAGCAAGAAGTATTTGGACGTCGGCCTACTTTTGTGACGGTGCGCGCTGATGTGGAAGAGATCAGGGAAAAGATGAGAGATTACCCTTATTTGGCCGTGACTTATCCTGATCATGGCCGATTTTTTCCCGTCGGAGTGATCCAGGCGGCAGATTTTCGTAAATCTTCTTTAGGCACTGTTTCTTTGCGCGATTTTTGCAACCGAGAAGAGATGGGTATTCCGTCTTATTTGGAAGTGATCAGTGTGATCGATCATCATAAGTCCTCGCTTGCTACAAGCTCTGCGCCTATGGCGATCATTGCCGATGCCCAATCGAGCAATTCCTTAGTGGCCGAGCGGGCCATTTGCATTAACAATCGTTATTCGCTTTTGGGACAAACCGCGGCGGAGCTCGATGAGCAGATTCATAAGAAAAGAAGCTCTTCCTCCTCGTTGGATCATCGTCTTTTGATGCGCCTTTTGCAAAGACGCCAAGCGGCGGAGACGAAGGGGGATTTTTATGTTCATCCAAAAAGGGAATTTATTGAGTATCTCCACTTCCTTTACGCTATTTTGGATGATACCGACTTGTTGAGCAAAGTCTCTGTGATGGACGTAGAAATGGTGATTCAGTTGTTGAATCGATTAAAATCGATTGCTTCGCAAGAAGAAGTTGAAGTGATCCATGTAGATGATTTGCCGCGGGATCAAAAATTTCCTAAAAAAGCAGCTCAGCGAATTTTGCAAAATGAGGATATGTATTCTCTCTATCGTCAGGTTTACGCTTACCGGGAACAAGAGGTGAATGACCATCTTCTCTTGGCTGCGGAAAAGAAACCCTCGAATCTTTTTGCAGATACCAAAGAGCAGAATGGATGCTGCCGCGTAGGACAGACCAAACTATTTGCCAAAAATATCAAGCAATTTGAGCAGTATGCCGATCAGATTCGTCGAACGTGGTTAGAAAAAGCAGAAGCTGTGTATGCGCAAAATCCTGAAATTGATTTGCATATTCATATGATCAGTACGATTGTGAGCGCAGAGGAAGTGTACAAGGCGACGCAAGGTAAGTACGCGCATCAAGATGAAATGTGGATTTGGGTGCCGAATAAAGAGGTCTCTTTAGCCCATCTCAAGAGTTTTCTTGCAAACTTTAAAAATTCTCCAGGTTTGAAAAATAATCCGCTCGCTTTGGAATTTTTAGGAACGAATACAGAAGAGCTTGCGGCTATTTTTGCTGAAAGTTTTCTAGAGATAGTTCCTCTTCAAAAACCGGGTATCGTTCCTCATCAAACGGTGATTGTCTTGAAGTATCAAGCGGGAACGCTCAATTCGCGCAAAGCGATGGTATCGCCCTTTTTACCGGTTCTATAGTGATGTGCTCAAGGAAGCTGAAGGATCAGCTTCCTTTGGGATAAAGTTTCTACTCTTTTTCTTCTTCGATGATCTCGAGATTTACGCGGATGCCGTTGCGGCTAGCTACCGACATCAAAAGAGTTCGGATGGCATTAATTGTTTTTCCTTTTTTCCCGATGATTTTGCCGATATCGGACTTTTCGACAGCCAATTCGATGATTAGAGTATGGGTGCCTCCGATCTCATTGATTTGAACTTTATCTGGGTGGTCAACAAGATTTTTCACGATGTATTCAACAAATTCTTTCATTTCAGCGCCTCAAGTAATGGGGTGTCAATCGAATGTTTATGCCCTGTCTAACCAAAAACTTGGCGTTCTGGCTGGCAGAGCTGGTAAGAGAAATATCCACTCTTATTAACAAATGTTACAATACAGAAGGTTTAAAAGCTATATCCAACTGTAGCTCCGAAGGGGAACTTTGGGCGCTGCCTGAGAGCCGTTTTACCCAATGTTTCATGTCATCTGGCAATGAGGCGGCTAGCTGGATAGGCTCTTTTGTGAAAGGATGGATGAAGGAGAGGCGATAGGCATGGAGCAAGAGCCTTTTGGGAGAAAGGTTTTGATTCATGCGGGAACTTCCATAGACTGTGTCTCCCAAGATGGGATGGCCTGTGTGTTTTAAATGTACTCGGATTTGATGGGTGCGTCCTGTTTTAGGTTTGATCAGTACTAAGCTAATCTCGGGATTGAAGGCGAGAACTTGAACATGGCTGACAGCGTCTTTGCCATCAGGTTTGACTGTCATTTCTTTTCTATGCACGGGATGGCGTCCGATCGGAGCGTCGATGATGCCGTTAGCCGGTCTGCCGCAGCAGATAGCTAAATACATTTTTTCCATTTGTCTCGATGCAAAGAGCTCTGAGGCTTTTTGATGGGCTTCTCTCGTTTTGGCAGCGAGTAAAACGCCGGACGTCTCTTTATCTAATCGGTGCACGATCCCGGGCCTAAGCGGATCGTCGCAGGTAGAAAGTGTTTTACAGTGAGCCAAAAGGCCATTGACGAATGTGCCGCTCCAGTGTCCGGGTGCAGGATGGACGACGAGTCCTGGAGGTTTATTGATCGCTAAAAAATGCTCGTCTTCGAATAGGATTTGAAAAGTCATCGGTTCGGGGGTAATGGTCAGTTCGGGTGTGATTTCAAAATAAATTTCGATCTCATCCGATGAGGCGGGGGCAGCCCTTTTTTTGACGGGTTGACCGTTCAGTAGAACAAGGCCTGAAGCGAGCAAATATTGGAAATAGGACCTGGAAAAATGGGGGAATCGCATGCTTAAAATTTTATCTATGCGAAGACCCGATTCCTCTGGGGAAATATGAAATAAATAAGGATCTAGGGCCAATGAGGGAATTCGATTCATAAAAACCGGCTCCTAGTTTACTTAGAAAATGAATTGCCCTCAAGCGTTATGCCGAAATTCGACCCTGTAGGTATGCCCGTTCCTTTAATAGGAGTTATAGACAGCTTTAGTTTCTTGTTCAACTTTTTGGTTTTCAGGATCGTTCATCCCCTGTGTTATTTCGCTCACTTCCGCGTTTTGACACTGGTCGCTGCTCCACCAGTTCGTGTTATAACTGCCGTTTGGATAGATTTCCATATTATTACCTTCCTTGCTTATTCTATTTTATCAAATAATGATTTAAATGTCAAGTAATTGAGGCTTTGTTACCGGAAATATAATGGTAGATATTGACCCCCTAGACCTAGTTAAAAGCACTCCATTGAGGTGTTTTGGGGAAGAGGCTCAGGATCAGCTGGTTAAGTTTGAGTGAATAGCAAGGAATATTGTAAGTACTTCGTAATAAATGGGTTGCGTGTTTTAATCTTCGTAGTCGGGATCGCCGGGGACTTTTCCGAAATTTCGGATCGTTTTTCGTGCCTTTTCATTGTCTTTCGAGATCTGGCTGCTGACCCCTTTCAAGATGCAGTCCCAGAGTTTTTTTGTCTGTTCGGCGTCAAAGCTCATGCCTAAAAAAGTCATAGGTTGGTACTGAAACCCTCCAGTCATGGAGTGGTCCGCCAAGGGGGAGGGGGAATCTGGCTGCGCTGAGGAGCTGATGTGGGATGGGTCGGGAGTAGTGGGGATTGACATAATTACCTATAACACTCTTTCCCTAGTATAAAGAAGTACAGAGGCATCTTGCAATAGCTTTGCAAAAGATTGGAAATTTTTTGCGACGGAGATTACAGTCGAATCGAAAGCCAATTCTTGACTAGTCAAAAGGGGCGTGGGGAAATGTTGCGGCTGCTGGGTGATTCTTGTGTCTTGCAAGTTGGCGTATTGGGCATTAGTTTTAAAACAGCGGATCTGGGTCTAAGAGAAGCTGTAGCGAGAGGAGTGTCTTTTTTATCAGGAGAAAAGGGGCTTTTTTTTCGCTGTCCAACTGTGATATTATCGACATGCAATCGAACGGAAATATATTTTTCCGGAGACGATCTCGCTTCGATCCATAGCGATTTATTAGCTTGGCTTCGCTCCTTGATCCAAGAGTCTTTTGAACATCGGCTGTATTCCTATTTTGGCATTGATTGTTTTGTTCATCTTTGTAAGGTGGCCTCAGGCCTCGATAGCGCTGTCATTGCGGAGACGGAAATTCAGAGGCAAGTAAAAACTGCCTATTTGCAAACTGCTCAATATTTATCTTTGCCTTCAGCATTGCATTATATATTTCAAAAAGCCTTGAAAGTGGGCAAAGAGATGAGAAATCGGTTTCCTTTGCACAAAGGATCTTGCTCGCTTTTCAGCGCGATATGGCGTCTTTCCTTGGATTTTTTTCAAGATCGTCTTCCTCAGCATGTTCTTTTTGTAGGCTATTCTGAGCTTAACCGTTTATTGATTCCCTGTTTTCAGCGAAGAGGGATACGAAAAATGGCTCTTTGTACGAACAAACCTGATTCTATTCAACTTCCTCATGTTTCTGTCGCGGGGAGAGAGGTGCTGTCCTCATGGCATGCTTTCGATCTCATTCTTTGCGCTAGCAAGGCGGGAGAATATCTGATTAAAGGTTTTGGCATGCCAGGACGTCTTGTATTTGATTTAAGCGTGCCGCGCAATGTTGATCCTTGCGTAGGGCAGTTGTCACAGCTTTACAATATGGAGCAGGTCAATGCATATATTGAAAGCCATCGTCAACAGCATGTCGTTCATTTGAGAGAAAGCGAGGAATTTTTAAGAAATTACGTTCTCGATTTGGCTCGTATCTATAAGAATAAACAAAGATCTTTTTATCCTCAGGGGCTTTGCTCTATACCTGAGGTAATTGAAAATTTGGCCGCTAGGCGGGATTGAAAGCTGTCAACAATCGATTTTTAGCGCTTTGACTTGTTTAGCGGCCAAATTTTCAATCACCTTGGATATAAAAATTCTTAAAAGGCTTTCATTGAAAAAAACCTTCGTATATTTCAAGTTGTTCTTTGGGCGTGCAGGCGCCATTGAGGGTGATGGAAGGGATCTGGATGGAATAGGACCACTGCTTGTTAGAGAAGGAAACCTTCCACTTGACCACAAATTCTCCTTTTTCATTTTCATTTTGCAAGACGTTGTAAAGGACTGTTTGAATGGTGGTAAAATCTCCTTGGGCTGGAGAAAAAAATTCGCAGGTAGGATTTCTTTGCGGCTTCATGTATTTAATTTTGTATTTTTTAGATAGAGATTTTGTGATGTGGAGAATCGTATGATGTGCATGAGAAAAAAAGGAAAACGAACCTGCTTGAAGCATGAGTAATAAAAATTTGGGATCAGGATGTTTGATGTTGGGTATTTCGTTTTCCTGGATATTTCTTAAAGTAAGAGCTAGGGCTTCATCATTTGTATTATAAAATCCCTGGCTTCTTGCAAGGGAGCGAAGCAGGCTGCGGAAAAAAATCAATGAAGCATCTTCTTGCAGGTTCGCGGCCGCATCGATTTGCAGAGGGAGATTATCAATCCATATGGAGATGAGGGGAGTGAGGTTCTCAGAAGGGAAGAGAGAGCGTTTGACTTGAAAAAGATCTGTTTGCTGCACTGGATGAATTTCTCCAATCGGGGAAAAGATGTTTTGTTCTAAAGCGCGTTTAAGCAAGGTTAGCTTTTGGATTTCTTTCCGCATTTTTTTATCTTCTATAGAAGGAATGCAGGTGAGATATTGAGTCATTTCTTGCCAGAGTATGTCCCATTTTTCTTTTTTTGGTTTTTTCTGGGCGGGAAGATGTTGCAAGCGATGAGCGAGAAAAGCGCTAGCGAGAGAATAGATTTTATTTTCTAAAATTTCTCCCTCAGAAAGCTCATGAAGCGGCACACAAAAGAGGGCAAGAGCTGCTGAAACTGAAAAAAAGGCTGTTTTGGGGGAGTTTTGTTGTTCATCCAAAGCTCTAGGGCTGCTTTTATCTTTGGTGAAATGGACGGTTTTTATTTCATTCAACTCCTCTTTCGAGGTGTCATGCGCAGCGAAAGACGTTTTCAGCAGTGATAGCGCTTCTTGTCTCTCTTCGTAGTTTAATTTTTTGATTTGTAATTGCAGTGCGTAATTGGGGCGCAGCTTGATGTTATCGAGACAATAAGGGTAAAGCTCTTGTAGGAGATAAGAGAAAAAAAGGCAGTCGATTCCATGGAGATAGAGATTTAAATGAGTTCTTCTTTCTTCGACAGCATGATAGAGTTGTTGCAAAATGTTTTGAAAAGAGCTGACATATTTCGTTGTATCTGGAGTTGGAAAATGAACTGAATGGCTTGAGATGAATTTTTTATGGTGTTGATTTTCTTCCTTTTCAAGGGGAGGTAAAACAACTTTTTCTTCGCTGGGCCTTTGATGTAGATGTAAAGTTAATACATGTTGATCTGTGAAAATTTTTTTTACTTTTCTGGAGAGTGAAAGTAGTGGTTTAAATAATTCTGCTTCCTCTTTTGTGCAAGAAATTTGCAGGAGGATGCTGTTGGTTTCTTCTATTTGGTTTTGCAGGTGCTCGAATTTTCTCATTGTCCAACCTTGCATCAGCCGATGGCGGGTAATGGCGCTAGGAAGAAATGGAGAAAAACTGGTTAAATCGATAGGAGGTTCTGCCAGTGTGTCTGACTGAGAAAAATGAAGACCTGCCATTGTATGGCAAGGAGAAGGGGTTGCTGCCATAAAGATTACCTAAATGTGGTTTTTAGGTAATCTTTGACAGATCTTTATATTATTGCAAGATTTTTTTAAAAATCTGCGTGTCCTGGATAGCGAGGAAAGGGGATGACATCGCGAATGTTTTCCATTCCCGTTGCAAAAAGCACAAGTCTTTCAAAGCCCAGTCCAAATCCTGCATGAGGAACCGACCCAAATTCCCTTAATTCCAAATACCACCAGTAATCGTCTCGATTCAGGTTGTGCTCTTTCATCTTCTCTTCGAGCCGATCGAGTCGTTCCTCTCTTTGGGACCCTCCGATGATCTCCCCAATTTTAGGAACTAAAATGTCCATTGCAGCAACTGTTTTTCCGTCTGCATTCGCTCTCATATAAAACGCTTTGATATCGGCTGGATAGTCGGTCAAAATCACCGGTTTTTTGCAATATTCTTCAGCCAAATAGCGCTCATGTTCCGATTGGAGATCAATGCCCCAGCTCACAGGGAACTCAAATTGCTTGGGAGCTTTTTGCAAAATGGAAACAGCCTCTGTATAGGTCAAATGGACGAAAGGATTGTCTGCCACATGCTGCAAACGCTCCAGCAGTCCTTTTTCAATAAATTGATCAAAGAACGTCAAATCCTCTTTGCAGTGTTCCAAGATATAGCGGACGCAAAATTTCAAATATCCCTCTGCGCACTCCATGTTCGCCTTTAAATCTGCAAACGCCATTTCAGGCTCGATCATCCAAAATTCAGCCAAGTGGCGCGAGGTATTTGAGTTTTCTGCGCGGAAAGTGGGCCCAAAAGTATAAATATCAGACAGAGCGCAAGCATAAATTTCTCCATTCAACTGCCCCGACACAGTAAGATAAGCGGCCTTGCCAAAAAAATCCTCTGCGTAATTATTCCCTTTTTCCAATGTAGTGACTCGGAACATCTCTCCTCCACCCTCGCAATCCGATCCCGTAATGACAGGAGTGTGAAGATACAAAAAGCCTTTTTGCTGAAAAAACAAATGGGTCGCAAAAGCCAATGCACTGCGCACTCGGCTAACTGCTCCTTGCGTATTCGTCCGAGGCCGCAAATGGGCAATGCTGCGGAGAAATTCAAAAGAGTGCCGCTTTTTTTGCAAAGGATAACGCGCGGGATCGCATAGTCCATACACAACAATCTCATCCGCCTGCATCTCAAGCGCCTGATTCTTTCCAGGACTCTTCACCAAACGCCCCGTAACAGAAAGCGATGCCCCCGTCGTCAGTTTCGGCAAAACATCCGCATAATCCGTCAAATTTCCAGCATCCGCCACAATCTGCAAATTCGCCAAACTCGAGCCATCATTGAGCTCAATAAAAGCAAACGATTTTTGGTCCCTAAGCGTGCGGACCCAACCGCAAACAGTGAGAGTCTTCCCCTCCAATGCTTCAGGATATTTACAGTGTAGAATGTCTTTTACCTTCGTACGCATATTCGCCTTCTTTAAGTCACAAGAAAGGCCCCATTTTATCCACCCTAAACAAAAAAGTCACTGATTCTATGACTTCATCAAAAGAAATAGGATGCGCCTATTATGGGGCTTTGCCCCAAGCCCCACCAAAGGACTGCGTCCTTTGGAAACCTATTTTTTTTAATGAAGCCAATAGCCAAATTTTCTTCCCTCGCACGATGCCCCCTTTTGGGGCATCGTGCGAGGGAAGAAAATTTGGCTATTGGCTCCATAAATCAAGGGGATTTTAAAGGGCGCCAGCCCTTTAATGGGGTTTGGGGCGAAGCGCCATGGCGTTAGTGGGCGTATTTTTTGAGCAGAGCGATCTCTTTTTTCCAGCCGTCGAGGCCGACGGGGGTTTCGAGGTATTTGGGGAGGTATTTGAGTTTAGGGTGGGTCATGAGGAATTGGAAGCATTCGAGGCCGATTTCTCCTTCGCCGAGGCCTGCGTGGCGATCGACTTTTGAGCCGAGGGGTTTGAGAGAGTCGTTGAGGTGGAAGGCGAAGAGGTGCTTGAGACCGACGATGTCGTCGAACTGTTGAAGTGTTTTTTGCCAGGCCTTTTCTGTGCGGATGTCATAGCCGGCAGCGAAGATGTGGCAGGTATCAATGCAAACGCCGATGGGGATTTTGCGATGAACGGCGTGGAGAATGGAGGCTAGGTGCTCGAAGCGGTAGCCGACGCTTGTGCCTTGGCCTGCTGTGGTTTCGAGAAGAAGGCGAGTCGAGCCTTGGTGGAGGAGTTTTTCCATTTCGAGAAGAGAGGAGATGATGGTTTCGATGCATTGCTCTTCTGAACTTCCTGTGGCAGCTCCTGGGTGAAAGTTTAAATAGGGGATCTTGAGAAGGTGGCATCTTTCGATTTCATCTCGGAAGGTTTGCTTGCTTTTTTCGAGAGATTCTGGAGAGGGGGAGCCGAGATTAATTAAATAGCTGTCGTGGCTCATGATCTCTTGAATGCCAGTTTCGTCTAAGGCTTTTTCCCAAAGGGCGATTTCGTCTTCCGTAATTTTGCGGCCTTTCCATTGCTTTTGATTGCTGGTGAAGAGTTGGATAGTGGTGGCTCCAATGTCTCTGCCTTCGTAGAGGGCATTTTGAGATCCGCCGGCAGCGGAAGTGTGAGCGCCGACTAAAATTGTTTTCATAAAAAAACCTCTGAGATTTCTTGGGTACACTATAGTCTGCGGCATTCAATTTACAAAAGAAGAAAGATCTCCTATGCTGGATGCATGGATACGGTGCATACGATTCTTCGTTCGGCGAAATATTTTTTTTGTGCGACGTGCTTGAGTAGAGTCAGTGGATTTTGCCGCGATATGGCCATGGCATTTTGTTTTGGCGGTTCGGCGGAGGTGGCGGCTTTTTTGGTGGCCTTTCGGCTGGCTAATTTATTTCGCCGTATGCTTGGCGAAGGGAATTTGCAAGCGGGTTTTATTCCGCAGTTTGAATCTTTTCGGCAAGAGAGTTTTGCCAAAGCAGTCCATTTTTATCGGGAAGCCGCTTTATTTTTAGCTCTTGTAAGCAGCGCAGTTGTGGTGGGATGCGAGGGGCTTTTATGGCTCGTGTTTGATTGGCTCAGTCCCTCTTGGCAAGAGATTGCGAAATTGACCATGTGGATGCTTCCGGGGCTTTTGTTTATTTGCCTTTCGGGGTTAAATCAAGCTCTTTTGCAAAGCCAGAAAAAATATTTTTGGCCGGCTCTCACTCCGATTGTGTTCAATGGCGTGTGGATCTTGGCGGCGATGATCTCTCAAAATATGCTGACCTTGTCGATTTGGGTGACGGTCGGATGCGCTATGCAATGGATGATTTCTTCGCTGCAAGTGAAAAAAGAGTTTTCTTCTCTAGAAAGGCAAAAAAGGCGTTGGTTTTCTCTCTCTTGCCGCGAACTGATTCGCCTGATGACGCTAGGGCTCCTTGGGATTGCTGCTGTGCAAATCAATAGCGCTTTAGATGCGATTTTTGCTCGGATTGCAGATTTGTCGGGGCCAGTGTATTTGTGGTATGCGATCAGAGTGCAGCAGCTTCCTTTGGCTTTATTTGGTCTGGCTTTATCCGGTGCTGTTTTGCCGCCGCTTTCCCGTGCGATTCGAAGCGGGGACAGCGCTCGATTTTACGAGTTTCTCCACTCTTCTCTGCGCCGCAGCGCAGTCTTGATCATCCCTTCCGCCTTTGGGCTTATTGCGCTCGGCGGGGCGGGGCTGAATGTGCTTTACGGCCACGGTCATTTTCATCTGCAAGATGTGCAAAATACATTAGTGTGTTTGTGGGCTTACGCAATAGGGCTCGTTCCTTCGGTTGGAGTGTTGCTGTTATCGCAGGCCTTTTACGCACAAAAAATGTATTGGGTTCCGGCTCGCTCCTCTTTATATGCTGTAGCTCTCAATATTTTACTGAACGCTGTATTTGTGTTTGGCTTTGGCTGGGGTTCTGCAAGCATTGCTTTGGCTACGAGCGTAAGTTCGATCCTGAATTGCTATCAGCTCGCCCGAGCGCTTGCGGGTAGTTTTGATCTTTCTTTGTTGAAACTCTCTTTTAGATTGGCTCTTGCCTCTCTTCTGTCGACAGCTTTGTGTCTTTTTGTTCAGTACGCCGTATTTCAAGGTCTCGCTCTGAGCGGATGGGGACAGGGGATGCAGCTTGCCGTAATGAGTCTTCTTTATTTAGGCGGTTTTGCCGGGCTGGTGCATCTGCTATCTATTCATGAAGTATGGGAGACTTTGGGTCTTCGAGAGCATTCCCCGACGGAAAGCCGGGGAAATCTATCTTAATTCTTAAGAAGAGTGCGACAAGAATTCGCAAACGAGAGGAATATTGACAGGTAAAGGAAGAGGGATCTGGTCCATGTGGGGAACAGAAACTAATTTACCGGAAAACTTATCTTCTTCGAGAGAGAAATACTCAGGGATGTCGCGGCTTGCGTACTCTTGAGAAATTTGAATTGCCTTAATTTGGCGGGAAGCTGGTTTTACGGAAACTAACATGCCAGGTTTTACGAGGAAGGAGCGTCTGTCGACTTTTTTTCCGTTGACTTGGATGTGGCCGTGGGACACGAGCTGCTGGGCAGCAAAAATGCTAGGAGCGAGGCGCAGGCGGTAGACAACGTTGTCTAGACGGCACTCGAGTTGCTCCATCAGGTGGTGGGCCGTATTGCCAGGCATAATGAGCGCCTTTTTATAGGCATTCACGAGCTGCTTTTGGCTGAGCATGCCATAAATAGCTTTGAGTTTTTGACGTTCTTCGAGCTGAACGCCGAAGTCTGATTTTTTCTTCCGTTTGGCTCCGTGCACCCCGGGAGGGTTTTGCTTGTGGAGCATTGGATTGCGCGCTTTGCCGAAAATGTTGGCCGAAAATCTGCGGGCAACACGATTTTTTGGTCCTCTGTAACGAGCCATTGTTTCTCCGATTGGTTCGAACTAAAGGAAGACAGTGTATCTAAGAATTGATTTTCTGACCAGGGGGTTTTGATTTTTTTTGTCTTGTCTAGCATTTTTTTGAAAAAAACAGCCCCTCCAGAAGATTATACCGACGATAGCTGTCTTGCTGTAAAAACTTCTCTGGTGTATCCTTCATGCTTTTTGGGGGAGCGGCGCATGAACTATCAAGTAATTGCTTACTACTATCTGGGAGGTCTGGAAGACCCGCGGGCAGAAATTGCCCGTCAAAAGGAATTTTTTGCATCGCGCGATATCATGGGGCGGCTTTATATTTCAGAGCAAGGCATTAATGCGCAGATGAGCGCTTTGTCAGCTCATGCAGACGAATATATCGCCTGGATGAGGTCCGATAGCCGTTTTGCGAACGTCCAGTACAAAGTCCACTGGTCGAACGAACACGCTTTTCCAAAAGCTACAGTGAAATACCGGCGCCAGCTGGTCGCTATTGATTGCGATGTCGATTTTTCTCAGATCGGAGAGCATGTGGCTCCTCAAAAGTGGAAAGCCATGTTAGAGGAAAAAGATGAAAATACGATCGTCATCGATGTCCGCAACGAATATGAATGGAAAGTAGGTCACTTTGAAGGCGCTGATTTGCCTCCTTTTGAAACGTTTCGACAATTTCCTAAGTATGCAGCTGATTTGAAAGAGAAGAGAGATCCCAAGAAAACGCGCGTCATGATGTATTGCACAGGCGGGATTCGCTGTGAATACTATT
This sequence comes from bacterium, assembly GCA_021780355.1. Classification (GTDB taxonomy): domain Bacteria; phylum Chlamydiota; class Chlamydiia; order Chlamydiales; family SM23-39; genus SZAS-17. The sequence goes on from JAJXYX010000039.1 coordinate 34,063, forward strand.
CGGCTCTGATGAAAACTGAGGGGTTTGACGAAGTGTATCAGCTCGATGGCGGAGTGATCAATTATGGCATGGAATGTGGATCGGACAAGTGGGATGGAAAGCTCTTTGTTTTCGACGATCGCCTTGTCGTTCCCTTAAGCGAAGATGCCACGACGATTAGCTCATGCAAGCACTGCTCTAAGCCGATAGACGTCTATTATAATTGCGCAAATATGGACTGTAATGAGCTATTTGTTTGCTGTCAGGATTGTATAAAAACTGTTCGGGGTTGTTGCTGCGCTGACTGCCAGCAAGGCCGCGTGCGGGCATTTAGAGAAGATGGGACAGCGAAACCGTTTCGTAAATGCAGCCATGAAGAAAAGCAAAAATTATCGTCTTGCTCCTCTTTGTAAAAGATCGAGGATGCGCCTTTTAGTGTCATCTAAGACGACGGTCAGTCCTGGCTTGATCCCTTTTTCTGAGAGTTCAAAGGCTTTCATGGTGTTGCAAATGCGCCCATCGAGCCTAACGCCGATGCCTTGAGCTCCTACCATGTTGCCCCAATCGCCGAACATTTCGAGCGACATTTCGCATGCGGTAATGAGAAAGCGGACTTTTCTTTTGCGGTTTTCTGCAATGGCATCGAAAATTTTTTCTCCGATGTAATGGATCGTGGGGATCCAGACGAGTTTGGCTTGCCGGGGAGCTGCGTGGACGCATTTGCCGATGAAACATTGACCGCAGACAGGATGCGTCTCGTCGTGGAGGCATGCATCGGTAAAACGTCCGGAAGGGCATTCAAAAGGTTTATGGCAGTAAGAAAAGCCAATGAGGAGCAGAGCCTCGGGATCGTTGTAAAGCTCTTCAGCAGAGGAGAGGCCGTAGAGAAAAAAATCCCCGTCGCGTTTGTAGCAAGGTTTTTTTAAATAGGATTGGAGTAGGCGAAAAGCGTAGCGGAAAGGGGATTTGAATACGTGGCGCCAAAAAACCTTTTTTTTATCGTGGCGCAAAAGATAAACTAGTCCCTTCCGTTTAATGCCCTTTTCGGCCATGCCGGGCATGTTAGGTAGTTTAGACAGCTTTTTGAGAGGATGAGAACGTTTTAATTCGTCTGCTTGCCGATCCCAAGCGGCTTCAGCGGCTTTCCAATCAGAATATTCGTCCCAAAACATAGAAGGTCTTCGTTTGATGTTGCAGCTAGTTTACAAGATACAGAAAAAAGAGCCTAACGTTCTTCTCGTTCAATTGGAAGAAAAGGGGATCAAGCGGAATTTGTACCTCGATCAGCTTAAAAGCATCACGGAGCCAGCAGACCGAGAGGCTCTTGCTTTCTTGATTTCAATCCACCTGCGCTCTGCCAACGTCTCAAGACAGCTCGATACAGCCTCTTTTCGCCATATTGAAGTGAGCACTTCGCAGTCCAATAAAGCGATGCAACTCATGGTGAAAACAGGTCGGCTTCTATTTAACAATGTGCCCGTCTCTTTTCATCCGATTCCCTGTCCATTGACATGGAAAGGGGAAAAACATTCTGAAAGATCGTGCACGCTCACTGCCTGGTTGGAAGAGACGCCTTTGAGCAGTGTAAGTTTGATCTTTCCTGGAGAGCCGTATTGGTTTTTGCATCAAGGCGTTTTTCGATGTTTTTCTACAGATGTCTCTTGGAGCTGGATTGAAAAATTTATCCAGGGGCCGCTTTTATTAGAAGGTACTCATCAAAAGAAATTTTTTGAAGAAGATCCTTTGATTATATGGAACACTCAACCCAAAGAGGAAAAGCCTCTCGAAGTGTTTCCCCAGCTTGTCCTTCAAGATGCAACAGGATGTTTTGCCCATTTATGGATGGAATATCCTTCTTTGGGAAAAGTAGCGTTCGAAGATTTATGTCCGACGATACAAGGAAGAGCGCGTCTTAAAGAAGCTGAAAAGCAGTGGGAAAAAGATTTGTTAGAAACGGGTTTTATCCGGAAAATGGTCGGAGCGACCCGCTATTTTTGTCCTAGCGATCAAGTTTCTTCTGCTCTTCGTTTTCTTTTAGAGCTCGGATGGCGCGTTGTAGATTTTAAAGGGCGCTCAGTGTTTCGTCAAACAGGATTTCATCTCTCGATGCAAGAAAAAAATGAGCGCATTGCCATGGCTGGAGAGTTGCAATTTCAAGATAAAACGGCGCCTTTATTTAAACCATCTAGCCGTCTTTGGATGGAACTAGATGAGCGCTCTGTTGGATTGGTCGATCATGACGCGCTGAAATCTTTTACAGAATTGGTTCAAGACGGCAGCTTAGATCAAGGCATTCTCTATTTGCCTCGGCAAAAAATGTCTCTTCTCTCTTCTTGGATCGATTCGCCGCAAGTCGATTGGGAAAAGCAGCTTAAGGAAACAGTTGCTCGCATGACCCAGGGCATTGAGCTATCAACTCCCGGCCCTGAGTTCCAAGGAACCCTTCTTCCTTATCAACAAAAGGGGCTCGATTGGCTCTCTCACCTTCATCGCAGCGGGTTTTCCGGCCTTCTCGCCGACGAGATGGGATTAGGCAAAACTGTCCAGGTACTGGCATTTTTTTCTCGTCTGCGGACAAATTTGCCGATCTTGATCGTCGCTCCTACTTCTTTACTATTTAACTGGAGCCGCGAGTGCGCTAAATTTTTGCCCCATCTTCCTACATACATCCATTCTAGCAAAGAGAGGCTGCAAGATCCTCTTGAGCTGCAAAAACTTCCGGTAATCATCACTTCGTATGCTCTTTTGCGCCTGGATGAATCTTTGCTTTCCAATATTCATTTTGAAATGATCTTACTCGATGAATCTCAGGCCATTAAAAATAGACAAACGCAAACCGCGGGGAGCGCTTGTAAGCTTAAAGCAAATTTCCGTCTTTGCCTAAGCGGCACGCCCATTGAAAATCGAAAAGAGGAGTTTGTTTCTCAATTTCAGTTCCTATTGCCAAATCTTTTATCTGAAACAGATTCTGTCGAGCAGTTGAAAAGAAAATCCCGTCCCTTTTTTCTCCGCCGCTCAAAAAGCGAGGTCGATATGGAGCTTCCAGAAAAAAGAGAGCAAATCCTTTGGGTGGAAATGACAGAGCCTCAAAAGGAAATGTACTTATCTTATCAAGCGCAATTAAAAAAGGGGCTTTTTCGAAAAATTGAACAAGACGGCGCTACTATGCATCGGCTGGAGATTTTAGAAGCGATTCTTAGGCTTAGACAGATCTGCTGTGATCCTAGACTGCTTGGGGAATCTTTTTCTGGAGCTAAGATTGAGCAGCTGAAAGAAGATCTTGCTGAAATGGCGGCAGAAGGACGGAAAGTTTTGATCTATAGCCAGTTTACCTCTCTTCTTTCATTGTTAAAAAGAGAACTTGCAGCCTACCAGCCTCTTTACCTCGACGGCAGCATGGGATTTGCAGAAAGGGGCCATGAGGTACAGCAGTTTCAAGAAGATCCAGAGTCCATTGTTTTTCTTCTCAGCTTAAAAGCTGGCGGATCGGGTCTTAATTTGACGGCTGCAGATACGGTTCTCCTTTTTGATCCTTGGTGGAATGAAGCGGTTGAGCAGCAAGCGATTGGAAGGGCGCACCGGATGGGACAGGCAAAGAAAATTTTGGCTAAGCGTTATTTGACTCCTCAAGCTATTGAGGAGAAAATGCTTAGCCTAAAACAAAAAAAGCAATCGGTGGCCGATCAACTTCTCTCTAGCTCAGAAGAGGAGTTTAATTGGACTTCGGAGGATTTGCTCCATCTTCTTCTTTAGCGACTTTTTTCCCATCTTGTTCGAGCAGTTCAATCGCAGCTTCTTTGAGAGTTTTAAGTCCTTCCGCAAATCCTAGAGATTTTGTTAACTTCTCTAAATAAGAGAGTTCGGAAGCTAACTGATCATTAATGAATTCAAGCTTAGCCAATTTTCTCATGAGAGTTTTGTTTTTCATTGGATCCTCCTAGATCGTCCATTCTTTAATAGTGCGAATTTCGTGCCACCAAAAAATGAGGTCTTATCAAGCTCTGTCTGACAAGAAATTTCTTAGTTGCAAGAAAATTCCTCTGATGAGAAGCTGTAGGATTATGTGGTTTTACAGAAGGTTTATATCATGAAAAACTCGTTATTGAAAAATGTATGGTTTGTGATGGGCAGCAGCCTTTTATTGGCGTGCTCTTGTTCAGGCCAAAAGTCTCAGCCGGAAAAGCAAAAAGGACCCCAGCAAGATCCTTTTGAGCAACCCGCCGGCATGGATTCAGAAGGGGAAGAGGGAGCCGCTTCGGATGTGCTCCAGACTGCATTAGATACTCCATCTGTTGCAGATCTAGATAACAAAACGGAAGAAAAATCGCAGCCAGCTGCCATCTTTGTTACGCCCGTTGTTGTAGAGGCTGTTAAAATGGAAACAGAGCAGTCAGCATCGTTAGCTCAAGAGTCAAGCGCCGCTAAGGAGTCTAGCTCTCTCCTAGAGACAGTTTCCGTCTCTTCTGCAGAAACTCCCGCCGCTCTTCAGTAAAACAAATACTTTCCAATTTCTGGAAGGTATTTTATTCAGAAAATCAAAGGGATTCCAAAGGTAAGCGTTCAGGGGGAGGCCTAATTCGTGCCCGTGCCCGGTGGGGCAGCGGGGGCTTCCCCCGACGGTCTCTCTTGCATTCCATTGCCGTTAGATTTTTTTGTAACTAAAATTTTTCGTTCCGTACAATCTTCCTGCTATGGAAGACGAGTCTAAAATCGATTTGTTGAGTCACGAACGGTATGGCCCTTTGGTAGGTTTTGAAGGACGAAGTCCTTTAGTTGCCAGTAAGATCTGCGATCAACCGTTCGCGGGTATTCAGCATATCGAATTTTTGGGCAGAGACGGTTTTTCCTTTGAAAAACCATTCTGTTTCGGCTGTATCTTCTGTGTAGAATTTGCTCGAGCCGTGTTTTTTATCAGTTTTCCATTCGATTTCGGCGGTGAGGTGGCCGAGATCGTCGTAATGGTATTCTGTCCCGTGTTTTAGGCCATTGGCATAGGGGATTTCGGCAATTTTAGAACCGTTGCGATACACTGTTTTAAGACCATCCAAAACGCCATGATTCCAGTTGAGCTTCATGAGAGGTTTGCCAGACGCGGTGTATTTTAACTGTTCGCCATGGAGCTGGTAGTCATGATAGTGGGAAATAGTGTGGATTTGTCCGTTTGGATGGTAGCTGACGCGCTGGACGGCAAAACCATCTTCGATGACATCTCGGGAGAGAAGAGCGCCTGTTCGGTCTCTTTTGATCCGCTCTCCAAAACCTGCTTCAACCGTCGATTCCAAGATGTGATCGGGCGTATAGTATTTCCCTTCCATGAGCAGTTCATTGTCATATTCTTCGATGCTGAGGGGAACTCCTTTTTCATCCCAAGTGGTGACAATGGTTCTATCATCGAACTCAAAAATTTCTTCCTTAAGGGGGGTGCCAGATGTATCGCACTGCGTTTCTTTGAGTAGAGTGCCAGCGTCGTACATCATGATCTTTTCGATCACATGGCTATGAGGAAAAGTGTAGGTGGTAGGTCCGTGGAGCTGTCCATTTTCATAGGAGCGGGTAATTTTTACGCCGGTGCCGAGCAGAGTGATGACCTGTCCTTCTTGAGAGCGTTCTTCCCATTCGTCTTCTGTGACATCAAACCCGTATTTGTGGACGTATTTTTGCGACACGACTTGATTCGTAGCATCATCGGAATTTTGACAAGCCGAAAGTAACACTGCGCTGGCAGCTAGAAAGACGTATTTCATTGAGTGGACCTCTTCAACAATGGATCTGTACTGATCTTATTAGGATCTAGCGCAATGATGCAAGAACAATTTGCATTAATTTTGCATGTTCCGCCTCTACTTCCTCAAAGGAGATCGTTTTTAAAAGATCTCGATAAGTGAAGCGCAGCGTCACATTTTGTGTTTCGGAGACGAATCGATCGATCAATTCTGCTTTTTCCAAGAGAGGGGAGCGGAAAGAGGCGATCGCGTCAAAAATAGGTTGAACAGAAGCTTCTTTAGATAAAGGAATGGTCCAATCCCGTTCGGAAGAGGGAAAAAGAGAAATAGGTTTCATGATTTGAGGGGTAGATTGTTGAGCTAGCAAAGGATTTAGGCTGAGCTCTGCGTAGAGAGCTCGCTGTTTGATATCCAGGGGTTCTAATAAGAGCGGGTGAACTTCTCCAAATGAGCCTATCGGGAGCTCTCCGAGGTAGATCGAAGCTTGGCGTCCTGGATGAAAGCTAGGATGGGCAGAAGGACGGTAAGAGATATCTCCCACATGGATCGAATCGAAGAGATTTTCGAGAAGTCCTTTCAGATCGTAAAAATCATAGTCGGCGGGTTTTTTATCCCAATGAAGGGGAGTCGATTTGCCCGTTAAAAAAACGCCGGCCATAGGAAGTTCGATCTTCTTTCCTTGTTCCTCAAAGTAAATATGTCCTAGTTCAAAACCTGCAAACGAATGGTTTTTTTGATCTGTATTATATTGGACGACTTGTAAAAATGCGGGAAGAAGCGAGGGGCGAAGAATCGAATAGTCTTCAGATTTCGCGTGCAAGACGCGTAAAAACTGGACTTGAGGAAGGCGCGCTTCAACGGCGAGCTCTGCGAGTTTTGGGCTGATTAAATCGCAAGTGACCACTTCTTGGAGGCCTAGCGCGGCAAAGCGGTTTCGCAGCTTTCTTTCAAAGAGAAAAAGAAGGTCGTGGGGAAGCGAGGTCGCTGTGTAAAAAGGGGATTTTTTCTCGAAAGAGTTATATCCATAGATGCGGGCTACCTCTTCGATGAGATCGATCTCTTCTGCGATATCAAAACGGGAGATGGGGACATGCACAGTCCAACTTTCTGCTTCCTGTTGATGCACCTTGAAACCAAGCCGATGAAAAATTTCTTCGATTTCATGTAGAGAAAGAGCGGATCCCAGAAGTTGATTGACCCTTTTTGGGCGGCAGAGGATTTTTTTAGGGGCAAAAGGAGCGGGGTGAGTGTCGATCGTTCCGGAGCATAGCCGTCCTTTGCAAAGAGAGAGGAATAAAGCGGACGCTTCATCTAAAGCCGCTTGCATCGCGTCGGGATCAATCCCTTTTTCAAAGCGGAGCGAGCTTTCCGAGCGGAGGTTTATTTTTTTTGACGCCGTCCGAATCGTTGTCGGATCGAAGAAAGCAGCTTCTAAAAAGACCCTCTTTGTTTGCAGCGATACGGAAGTGTTTGCTCCTCCCATGAGGCCAGCGAGCGCGACAGGTTTTTTTTCGTCGCATATAAGAAGAGTTCCTTTCGAAACCTCTCGCTCTACATCGTCTAAACAGAGAAACGAAATGTCCTCGAAAGCTGGAGCGACTCGAAGATTGCCCTCTAAAAGATCTGCATCAAAAGCGTGCATGGGCTGTCCCCATTTGAGCAGAATGTAGTTTGTGATGTCGACGGCGTTGTTGATCGGACGGATATTGGAGGCTTTGAGTGTCTGCTGCAGCCAAAAAGGGGAAGGGCCGATGACGACATCTTCGATGGTTCGCCCCATGTATCTAGGGCAAAGATCTTCCTGTTCGACAGACGCTTGGATGGTTTGAGGATGTCCTGTAGGCAGTTTTATCTGTGCAGCGCTTTGCATGGGGAGATTGAGCGAAGCGGACAGTTCTCTCGCAATCCCGCGCGCGCTGAGGCAATAGCCTAAATTCGGCGTTAGAGAAAGTTCAAAGACAGGATCCCAAAGATGGTTTAGCAAATCTTCTCCTGGTATTAAATCTTTTTCTAACTCCATGATTCCATCATGATCTTCAGATCCGATCAGTTCAGCAGCGGAGCAAAGCATGCCGAACGATTCGATGCCGCGCAGTTTGGCAGCTTTGATGGTGAAAGAATGCCCCTTTTCATCTGTGAGCTCGGCCCCAAGGCGGGCAAAAGCGGTTTTGATCCCAGGTCGGCAATTCGGGGCTCCGCATACGACTTGATGGAGAGCTGTCCCATCATTCACTTCGGCGATTTGCAGTTTTTCGGCGTTTGGATGGGGTTTTACGGAGAGAACTTCGGCTACAACAACGCCTTGAAACGGAGGTTTTTCATGCAAGATGGCGTCCACTTCAATGCCAAGCAGCGTCAAGGCCTCTCCGATTTGAACAGGGGAAAGTTCGATGGGAAGAAAAGATTTGAGCAGCGAGAGAGGGAGTTTCATAAGAATTTCTTTCCTGTTGTTGTACCAAACTATTTAAGCACAATTAAATAATCTGGGGCAAGGATGAACCTATCTCAGAATTCTTAACATTTGCTTTTGGCGCCTTTTTTGACATATTTCGGTATAGGTTCATTGCTTCTTCTCAATTTATCATTTTTTTTATATGATGAGTCGAACCCCTACTGGCAAATGATCATGGATACAACATTTACGCAAAGATGGATTCGAAAATTTCGGATTTTGACCCTTTCCCTTATTTTTAGCGGAGCGCTCAATATTGGGCTTATTGCCGCGTTTTTAGCGGTTGTGTGGCAGAATAAACAGCCGACCTTCGCGTTTGCGCAAGCTGCCCCTCAAAATCCTCTTTTAGCCTCCTCCAATGCCCATATCATTCAAGAGCTGTCCCAGCTTTCTTTCCGAGAGCTTTGTGCGTGTCTGACTAATAAAGATTTATTGGAAGAGGGGTATACAAAAAGAGATTTGGCGCTCGCAGTTTTGGGAACCTATCGGCATATCGATGTGGAAAAAGCTCTTTCGGGCTCTTTGCATCAAAGAAGAATTTTATCGCTTGCTCCCGATCAGACGATCGAGCTTTATCCAGGGCTCACTGATGAGCAATTTAAAGCCATTTTGCAATTTGTCTATTTGGAAAAATGGCCGCTGACTGCAGAGGGGCTTTTTAAACTTGTGCAAAAAACAAAGCAGCCGCGGGATGCGAGCTTGGATGCGGCTTTTTCGATGACCTCTCAATTTTATGCCTTGCAGCTTCTTTTTCAAAAAACCGATGCGCCTCAAGAAACCTCCTCGCTCATCCGTTTGGCCTCCGAGGGCAGCTGGGATTTGCTGGATCGCTTCGCTAGAGAGCAGACGCAGATGCTCGATTTGTCCGTCGAGAAGCGGCGCCGTCTTTTGCTTTCTTATCTCTCTCTTCGCTCTCCCTCTGCGGCGGACCTTTTGCTGCGAACCGATTTTGATTTCGTCCTCAAAAAATTAGATGACCAGGGTATTGTTGACGTATTGGATTTAGCAGCCGGCGATGAGCTAGAGCCTTTTTGCAAGGCTTTATTGCAATCTCCCAGAAGCGACGTTGTCTGGCAAAACTCTCTCAAGCGTCTTTATGCTCGCTTGGGTCAGCCCTTGCCGGCCTCACTTAATTTACAAGAAGAGGTCGCTCGATTTACTGGCAGCGCGCCTTCAGCTCCCGCTGTTTTAGAAGAGCCCCTTTCCAAGGAGCTTCCCTCATGGACTTTTTACACGGTCCAAGAAGGGGATACCCTTTGGAAAATTTCTCGTTTGCACCAGATCAAAATTGATACTCTAATTCAATCCAACGAGTTAGAAAAAGACCGTCTTTACCCTGGGATGACGCTTAGAATTCCTGCGCCATTCGGAGCAAATTGAACAGTTTTAAAGGTCTTCGTCAGTAATGAATCTGTTTCCTTCTGAGGGGTATTTAGAATTATCGATGGTTTCAATTGGGTGCGAGGGGAATACTGGCGTTCCGCCGAATTCACAAGGGTGTTATTTTTGTTTTTGTTCTGCAATTGGTTAAAGTCGAATAGTGTACTTCCTGATGTGATTAGGGTTGGGGAAGTTTTTTTGCTCAACCTTCTCTATTTCCAACGTGCGGCTCTGAGGTAAATACTTTAAATACGACGAATCGTTTCCGAGACTATCAATGTAAATAATGTGCGAAATGTGGTTTTTGTACCATTCATGCGCAATATCTTTGTAAAAATTTTCTGGGGATTTTCCTTGGGCATTTGATTCATTTATAGTTTGTGTATTTATGAAAAGATAGTAAGTTGTATCTTTTTCATTTTTTTGAGCAATTATCCTATTTTTTGTTGCATTTATGCAACCAGCTTTTTGGGCAGGAGTATAGGGGTTATTATGTGCAAAAAATCCGGTTCCAGAAGGATCTATACCAATCACTGCGTGACAACCAGTCATTTGTCCAGAAAATATTGGTACACAAGCTTCTTTAGCAGAAAAATTTTGTATCCCCATTCTTGGGTCACACTGTCGGAGAAGGATTTCATTTCTACTTTCAAGATGGTATTCAGGGGCAAGCCAGTCAACATAGGGTTGCAGAAAAGAAAAATAAGGAAAACGTTTGAGAAGATCATTCGCAAATTTCCTTAGGGGTGTTTCTTCTATCTGAGGGGCTAGAATCTCAGGATAAACAGAAGTTGAATCGCTGTTGACAGGTTCCATAAAGTAAAACTTAAATAATTTTTGTGTTAAAAATTTTAATGTTTTTTTGTTTTTTTTGTCAAATTATTGTTGGCGTTTGTTAGCGTTTTGCGGAAATATAATGATAGATATTGACCCCCTAGACTTAGTTAAAAGCACCCTATTGAGGTGTTTTGGGGAAGAGGTTCAGGATCAGCTGGAAACGCGAAGCGTTGGAAGGCGATAGGGACTTAAATCCAAAGAAATTGAAAAGTCGAAGAAAACTATAAACTATAGGGAACCTTTGGTTCAGAGACGGTTAAGGCGCCGGGTCGATCCCTCCTGAATGGAAAGGATGGCATTTAGCCAGCCGCTTTAAGGTCAGCCATCCCCCTTTGAAGATTCCGTGTTTTTGGATGCAGTCGATGGCATATTGAGAGCAAGTGGGCGCAAACCGGCAGCAAGAGCCCAAAAAGGGGCTAATGGCTAGCTGATAAAAGCGAATGAGCTTGAGCAGAGTCCATTTGATCATGAGTTAAAGTGTAGCAGGCAAGAGGTTCTTCTCCTATGAAAAAAGAGGAAATCATAAATCTTCTTGAGCAGAAAGTGGTTTTCCGTTTATATTTGCTACTTTGTTTTGTGCGAAAGTGGCGGAATTGGCAGACGCACTACCTTGAGGTGGTAGCGGGTTCACTCTCGTGGGGGTTCGAGTCCCCCCTTTCGCATTCTTTATGCACCGATAGCTCAATGGATAGAGTACTTGGCTTCGGACCAAGTGGTTAGGGGTTCGAGTCCCTTTCGGTGCGATCCTCATCATGTAAAAATCTTTATAGTCTAGAATTTAAGCTTTTCAGTATTTTCAGTGTCATGGAAGAAAGATCTCCAGGGTTGCTCCTTCAAGCGATTCCCTATCTTGGCAAAAAAAAGATTCTTAAAATATTGACCCCTGGCGTCGGTCTCATTTCGCTTTTGGCAAAAACGGTTCGGGACGCTTCTTTGCTGACTCCTTTTTGTCTCGCTGAATGGGTTTATAAAAAGGGGCAAAGAGATCTGCATACCCTGATCGACGCCTCTCTTTCAGATGGGCTTTTATCTTTGCGCTCCAATTATCAAACTCTCTGCTCTGCCGGGCTCATCGCGCAAGAACTGCTCCGCGCGCAGATGCCGGGCGTTTATTCTCCTGAGCTTTTTGCTCTTGCGTGCTCGATTTTTCAAAAAATGGGCTCGTTTGATCATCCGGAAGTGCTCGTTGCTCTCTTTCGTTTAAAATGGCTGCAGCAAGAGGGTCTTTTGGCATTTCGTCCGGCCTGCTCGATTTGCGGCGCATCCGCTCGTCATCTTCATGAGGGAGAGAGCTATTGTCTTTCTCACGCGCAATCCTACGGTTGGACGCTGCTAAAAGAAGAGTGGGATCACATAGAAAGCCTATTGACGCTGCGTACATTCACGGAATTGAAAAAAATAGCTCCCTATCCTTCTCTGTATTCAAAATTAGCCTCTTTTTTCTTGGCGCGCATGCAGCTTCCTGCAATATAGATCGATTTTCGCTTTGCACATCTAGGGTTTTCATGCTACGATTTAGGAACTTTTAAGGTGGGTATTATGACTAAAGCAACACAGTTTGATCAGCAAGGCTACAATGTATCGATTGTAGGAAAACATTTTCAAATGACGGACGCCATTCGCAACTATGTGTTTGAAAAGTTGGCGAAAGTAGAGAAAATTACAGACCAAATTATCGATGTCGCCGTTACGCTCGATACGCAAAAATTGGAGTTTTCTTGCTCAATCTTGATGAACTTTATCCATTTTCATATTAAAGCGCACGCTAGCACCGGTGATATGTATTCGGCTATTGACAAGGCGACCGATCGTGTTCGTACGTTGATTCGCAAATACAAAACAAAATTGCAATCTCGCCGGTTCAAAGACCTGACAACCGTGGATATTCATGTGAATGTCATTCAGCCTTTGGGAGATGATCTGAAAACGATCAACGATGAGATCGAAGCGGAAAATGCAGCTCGGGATGAAGCGGAATATGCTTTGCATCCAGTGGTAGCTAAAGAGACGATGCCGCTGAAAACCTTAACGCAAGACGAAGCGGTCATTAAGATGGAAATAGGAGGCGAGGCCTTTTTAATTTTCCGAGGCGAAGAAGACCAAAAGCTCAAGGTGATTTATCGCCGCCCTGATGAAAATTATGGCATTGTCCAGATCCAATAAGCTTTTTTGCCCTGTGAGGCTTAAAGAGGTTGCAGCCATTCCTGAAGAAGTGGTTCGCCAGCGTCTTTTGGCTCATATGATTAGCTCCCTTGGCTATCCGAGGGGGCAGCTCGCTGTCGAAAAAGATCTTTTTTCCGCCGGCATGAAACGCCGGGTGGATCTCGTCTGTTTTTATCCTGTAAAAGATTCTATGAAACCTCTTTTGATTGTCGAATGCAAAGCGGCTTTGCTAACGACAGAGGCGGAAAATCAGCTATTTGGTTATAATATCCAAATTGGCGCTCCTTTTCTTTGTTTAGTTAACGACGTCAAAATAAAAATGCTTTGGCAAGAACAATATTCTATGAAATCGATCTCTTTTTTGCCTTCTTATCTCCAATTGATTGAAAAACTATGTTGACGTTTCCTGAAGCTGACTGGATTTGTGTCGTTGGCGTAAGGCCAGAGATTTATGAGCTGTATTTACCTAAGCTCAATGAAGATAAAAAAAAGAGATTGGTTTTTTTGGATCCAGAGGGGAAAGATTCGCCTTTTGAGCATCCTCAGGTTGCTGTATTTTCCGTCCGTTCTTCTCAAGAAATAGGTCAGGCTGCAAAAAAAATTGGTTGGAAATCGGTGTTCCAAACGGCTGCTGTCATCGATATGGCTGAGATGCCTGAGCTTGCATCGCAATTTGAAACAATTCTCGCAAAAAATAAAGAGGCGGCTCATCTGCTCCTTTCAGATTGGGCAGATGTAGGGGAGTCGGTATTAAAACATGCTTTTGCCCATTGGAACGCTTTGCCCGACGTCCGCTCTGCTTTGGCTCTCAAAGATCGGTTCCGTAATATTCCAGCGATCATTTCCGGAGGTGGTCCTTCTTTAAAAAAAAACATTCATCTTTTGGATCCAGAAAAAGCTTTGATTTTCGCTGGCGGCGCAGCTTTAAATCAACTATCTATGGAACCCCATTTTGCTGCATCTATTGACCGGGGAGCCTCTTCGAGTTTTTTCCAGCGCCAGCCCTTTTGGCAGGTCCCTTTTTTTTATCAAAGCCGGATGAATCCTAAAAATTTTGCCTCTTTGCACGGGGAGAAACTCTACGTTCCCGATGGATGCTATCCAGCCGAATCTTGGCTTTCTAGCTCTGAGCTATTTGATGGGGGCTGGACCGTGGGGACTTTTTTGACCTCTCTTGCGGTGCTTTTGGGATGCGATCCGATCATCTATATCGGGATGGATCTTTGTTATGAAGAGAATCAAAAATATGCGTTTTGCGAGACGTCGGCGAGTTTGGAACATTTGGTCGAAACGGTGAATCGTTTTGATCAAAAGGTCTTTTCGCAAAGAGATTGGCTGATGGCCGCGGATTGGATGGGAAAACTCGCAGCGCAGCGGTGGGATAAAACCTTCATCAATGCGACGGAAGGGGGACTTCGGCTGCAACATCCGATCCGAGAACAGTCTTTGGAAGAAGTGTTGAGCTCTTTGCCGACCCAAGCGGATTTATCCGGCCGCGTTCATGCAGAGATCATGACTTTAGATTGGATGTCCATTCCTTTGGAGAGGATGCATGAATGGAAAAAAAGCATGAAACGGTGTCTCTCTCTTTGTAAAAAAGGGTTGAAATATAGCGAGCCCATCTCTTGGGATCGAGAGATCGTTTATCAAACTTTGCTGTTTCCTCTCTGGCAAATTTGGGGGCCTCTCTTTGAAAGGGAACTCGAGGTCGATTCCCAACCTATGAGCTTGGAGGAAAAATTGCGTTTGAACCAAATTCTATTTTTTCAGCGGGTATTGCATGAACAAGCAAACTGAGCATGAGCTTTCAATTACTGATGGGGGATTGCATTTGCAATCGAAGGGCCCTTTTACTATTCTTCGCGCCTATTTTTCTCATGGCCTAGTAAAATCGGAAGCGTATTATCTAGAAAATCAGCTTCATGGAAAGTCTTCTTTTTATGGAGAAGATGGGCAGCTCCTTTCTGAGAGTTGGTTTTGGTTTGGCAAAAAAGTAGGCCGGTGTGTCCAATTTTATCCCAGTGGAGCCCTTTATGCGTCTCTTTTTTACCGGGAAGGGAAAAAAGATGGTCTTCAAGAGTATTTTTACGAAGATGCCCGCATCAAAACGAGAGAACACTTTGTGAATGGAACGTTAGATGGCCTCTCTTCTCTCTATTGGCCGAATGGGCAGGTGAAACGGCAATCTGTGTTTCAACAGGGCCGCCGCCATGGCATGGATCAATTTTTCAATGAAAAAGGCGCCCTACTTGATGAAACGCAATATGTGCATGGACAATGTATAGAAGCCACCTAGCTCTTCTCATGGAGAAATCTCCTCTCCTAGCCCTCAGAGCTCCCTCTTTTCCCCTGCAAGAAACTCCTTCCCAGGATTTTTCTAGCTGGCCAGCTGTTTTTCCCAATGTAAATATCCTCTATCTTTACGGACTCGATCTAAAAGCCTATGAGCTTCTCCATCCTTGGCTTCAATCCAACCCCTCTCGAAAAGCAATCTTCCTTGAAAATCAAGAGGGGATCATCAGCGCTTTTTTACACACCAATGGCGCTACCGCTTTTTTATCCGACGCGCAAGTCGAGCTTCATTTTTTGCCTAAAGGTGCCTCGCTTCAGCAAACCTTGCAAGCGCTCGCTGAAACTCATCCCGTCGATTCTCTCGATTGCATCGCTTTGCCTTCTCGTAAAACCTCATACTTTCGCTCATTAAAGCTGCAGCTTTTACGAAAAACTCTCCTCTCCCACGCCATCATGAAGGATCGCTGCCACGGATACCAGCTCTTTTATAACTTTGTGCAAAATGCCCCTCAAACGCAAAACTCTTTTTATTTTAACGCCCTTCGAGGAACTTTTTCTTCCATCCCAGCCATCATTTGTGGAGCAGGCCCCTCTCTTGCGTCGGCCTTCCACATTCTTTCTTCTCTAGAAAATCGGGCCCTCATTTTTGCTTGCGGCTCTGCCATCGCCGCTTGCAGCAAAGCGGGCATTACGCCCCATTTTTGCGTTGCAGTCGATCCGAATGAAGAAGAATTTTTCCGTTTGAAAAACTCTTTTTCTTTCGAAGTTCCTCTCCTCTATTCCCTGCGCGTTCATCCCCACGTGTTTTCTACTCTGAACGGCCCCTTCGGCTACGTCCGCTCTCAATTTAGCGATATCTCTCAGCTCTGGCTTGAAGAAGAACTCCACTTTTCCGATCCTCTCATCGGTCACCAGCTCTCTTCCGAATCGATCTCCGTGACCAGCATGGCCGTGGCCGCCGCTGAATGGCTCGGCTGTCCCTCCATTTTATTCGCCGGTCTCGATATGGCCTACACCGGCGATCAGCGCTACTGCTCTGCTGTTGGAGTTTCCGAAACGCCGCCAAAAAAACTCCCGCAAACCGTCTCCGATCGTCTCTTAGCCAAAAAAGACCGCCAAGGCAAAAAAGTCCACTCTGCCGTCCGCTGGGTCATGGAATCTTCCAGTCTTTCCCACTATGCCAAGCTTCACCCCCACGTCCAGTTCATCAACACCACCGACGGCGGCATCGGATTTCAATCCATTCCCTATCAGCCTCTAGCCGAAGCTATCCAATCCTTCCCCCAAGAGCATGATCTCAGAGGCCTCCTCCACGCCGCCATTTCGTCTGCCCCCATGCCAACCCTTCCCATCCTTCAAAAACTCGCCGAGCTCCGCACCAGCCTCCTCAATGTCATCGATTACCTTCACATCCTCTCCGGCTCCAAACCAGGCTCTACCGTCCTCGCCGAAATCGAAATGAAAGAAGAGCTTGCCTTTTCCGTTCTCTTCTACGACATTTTTCGCATTTTGCCGCACATGGCGCCTCATGAGTCTAAATGGGAAGCGTTTCTTGAGCTTGCTCAGAAGTATTTGGCTGTCATGTAATAGCAAGGCTCCGCCCTGCACCCGCCAAAGGACTGCGTCCTCTGGACTCCTATTTGTTTTTTACATAAATCAATAGGAGTCCAGAGTTGCTATGCTGAATTCTAAATAGTCTGACCTGGGGGAGGAAGCTTTCTTCTTGAACAAGGGTAGTTCTCTAGCCTAAATAGTTAGTTAATCAGAAAAAAAAACCTTTAGGGGA
>JAJXYX010000053.1 GCA_021780355.1 bacterium
AATACTTAACCAGCTGATCCTGAGCCTCTTCCCCAAAACACCTCAATGGGGTGCTTTTAACTAGGTCTAGGGGGTCAATATCTACCATTATATTTCCGACAAAAAAACAACAGTTTGTTGAAAAAAAAGAGATAATTAATTACAATTAATTACACCATGACAACATATACTATAACAAACTTACTTTCTGACACAGAGGACCTCCTTTCTCTCGCCTTTTCAAGCTCCCCTGAGTCCCTTGAATCGCTTACAAGACAAACGGCAGATGCTGTCTCGTTCCTCCCTGCCATATCCGAAGCTTACTGGGCCGTCATATCTCCTCCCTGCAAGATCGCAACCTCTTGCTACCAAATGGCTCTAGGAGCCTACAATGGGCTCAAAGCATATAGAGAACTTAGACAAATCAATCTGCAGCAAGATGCTATAGAACTTGAAAGAGACCCCTCTGTCGTTAGAAATCTAAAACTCACTCTGCTTTCTAGCTTATGCGCCCTTCTACACATCCCTAATTTACTGCACGAAACCCCTGGATCTAATCCATGGAGCGCTCTGTACAGCCTGCTTACCCGCTCGATTGGCTTAATAAGAAATGTCACAACCTCCTCTCCTCCTACACCTCGCCAACCATTTCAGCTCCAGGCAGATGCAATTTGCACCGTAGCCGCAGCCGTTTTTTTAGGCGTACAGATGGGCCTCATACCAAAAGAAAATTTTATCGCCAGATATACCTTGTCGGTTGGAGGGATTTGCAGCGGAGCACAAATAGCCCAGACAACCCTAGGTTTTCTTACTCAATGGGCGAATCACATCGCTCCGATCGACGCCAGCGCTCACGTATAAACAAACAAGACAGTAAATTTTTTAGACCAACGCATTTAAAAATGAATTGATGGTTTCTAAAAAAAGAAAACACTCCGCCGGGTCTTTCATCACATATTCTCGATGTTCATTGACCTGAAAACAGCCCACAAAAACGATAGAAGCCACAATGACTGAAGAAAAAATCGCGGCGACTGCTAATTGAACGGAGGGCAAAGAAGCTCGAAACCTTTCTAAATTTTCTTTATTTAAAAAAAATGCCTGGTTGACTAAAAGCATATCGTATTTCGCTATTTCAAATTTTAACGCTTCTAGTATAGAAAAAAAGTCAAATTACTTTCCAGAAAATAGAGGTTCATAAACATTTCTTGACCCTAAAACCCCCGCCCCAGAAAATCCAAATGATTTCTTAACAAGGAGCTTACCATGCTTTCACTGATCACATGTTCTCCATTCCGTAATGCAGTCTCGGCGTATGCCACGAAATCTTTTTCCATCCAACATTCTATTTCCGCTGCTTTTATTAAAACAATCGGTCCACAGACAAGCCGGTTCTATAGAACCTCTCAAGCCTATAAATCCTTGCCGCCCATGACGGCGCAAAAGGCGATGATCGTGGCAAGCGCCTCTATCAGCGGAGCTTTTCTCTTCCTAGCAGCTGTCTATGAAAGCGCTAGGTAGAATCAAGGATCGAAAAGTGGGCGGGTATTGCTTGCTACCAACCCACTTTCCGATTGTCAATTTTTGACAGCTTTCAATCCCGCCTGTCAGCCGATTCTTGAGTTACGAACGGTATACAGACGGAATAACAATTATTTCTCATCTTCAACAGTTGAGTGAAGAACTTCTTTTCCAAGCTTATAAACGACAGCAAATACAGCATTGCCGCGCGCCTTTCGTAAAGAGCCCCAACTTAGCTGTCTCAGGCTGTCTACCGTCATCCCGTTTTGCCAACGAGTCAAAGCAGTGTTACCGGCATGCCCAACAAGACTGCCAACAGCTCCCGCAACAGCAGCAGCTAAATATTCCACAGCCTTGTTATCGCCAAGCATTTGCTTCATGGGCACAGACACTAAATCGGCAGTTGCAAGGCCTGCCACAAAACCTGTCTCTTGAAGAGTAATTGCACCAGCTTGTTTTAAACAAAACTTGGACAGCGACTCTCCCACACTCCATGGCGGCATCATAGTTTTACCGTTATAAACAGCTAAAAAGGGCGAAGAAAGCCCTCCTACAAGCGCAGAGCTCGCTAGCGTCAATGATGCTTTAGCTTGATTTGAATCCTCTGCAAAAAGATTGGGAAAAGTTTTTACAAGAGCTCGTTCTACTCGGCCTTGCAAGACCATCTGCGTTCCAACCATAGCGCCAACCGTAGGCGCAGCTCCAAAACCTCCCCTCACTCCTTGAAGAACATTCTTGAACGTCATACTGGAAGCTGGCAGCCCTTTTTGCATGGCGCTTTTAGCAACCATGTCATAAAAGGCAGGAACGATTGCAGCAGACGCTGCAACTGGCGGCACCACGTAGGGCGCTAATGAGGGCCAAACCTCTCGTGAGGATGGCGGATTTGATGATGTTGGCGATGTCATAAAAGAACTCCTTATTTACCGAAACGAACTTAAAAACAAGATCAATTCTATAGAGGCATGAGATTTTCTCCAGAGAATATTAACTATCGAAGTCAATCAGACGCCGTTTCAAGAAATTGACTATACCCAACGTGATTCAAAATTTGGCCTCTAGGCGGGTTCAAAGCGCCAAAAATCGATTCTTACAAAGGGGGATTGTATTGATTTAATACTACCCCCCTTTGTAAGAATCGATTTTTGGCAGCTTTCAATCCCGCCTAGAGGCCAAATTTTGAATCACGTTGGGTATATACTATTGGACGGGAGATCACTGCCAAAAATCGATTGCGGCAAAGTGGGTTGTATTGCCTCATACTACCCCACTTTGCCGCAATCGATTTTTGGCAGTGATCTCCCGTCCAATAGCCGATTCTTGAGTCACGAACGGTATAATATTGTCGAATTAAAAATGGAATGCGAAGGAGATGCCTTCCGAGCTGTTTATACAGTCCAATTTGAGGAAATTGTCGTTGTGCTTCACGCTTTTCAAAAGAAAAGCAAAAAAGACATCGAAACACCAAAGCAAGACATGGATCTGATTCGATCCAGACTTAAGCTCGCAGAGGAGACGTATAAAGAATGGAAGAGCAAAAGAAAGAAAAAATGACCAAAGAAACAGATTACGAAATCACTGAAGGCAACGTTTTTGCTGCGCTCGGTCTCGATCAGCCAGAAGAACTGCTTGCTAAATCAAAACTTTTGCACCAAGTAAGCGCTTTAATTAAAAATAGCCGCCTTTCACAAAAGGAAGTCGCCAAAAGACTAGGGATTACCCAATCCAAAGTTTCCATGCTAACAACTGGCCGTTTATTCCAATTTAGCACTGACTCTCTTCTCCGTTATCTTTCTATTCTCAGATGCGAAGTAGAAATTCGCATCAAAAAACCCCGTTCCCGCATAGGGCCTTTCAGACACAAAGGCTGCATTGCTGTTTGCCAGCGCTATGATTGATGCCGGAATTTTATCGCAATCAACCATCATGCGTCACCTCGAATTGGGTGATTTAAGGAAGTCCGATACTCGAGATTTCTTCGACAAAAAAAGATGGCCAGAACTGGAATCGAACCAGCGACACAAGGATTTTCAGTCCTCTGCTCTACCGACTGAGCTATCTGGCCTTAAGGAAAGGGCAGATTATGCCAAACGGAGAAATTTTCACGCAAGAATTTTATATTTAGGAAAAGTTTTGTGGGGATAGAGAAAGGAAAAGTTCATTTCCTTGGATAAATATATTTTTAACCAAGGAAACGAACTTTGATGGATCGACTTAATCGGAACCTGTTTTTTGCAATTGCATTTCACCAGCGGGGCGGCTTTCCGCTTCAAGCCAAATCATGTCTCTGACGATGTTCACCGCTTCGCCCATTTGCATATCTTCGAGCCCAATTTGGATCGGCTCATCGATGGTATTGACAGGAATCGACTGCTGGCGAGAGCGAATCTTATCTTGCTTTCTGATGAACGCTTGGAAAGCGGCGTCTTTAGAGAGGCGCACGGCGCTATTTTTACGCAAGATGGGCAACATTTTTTTCCAGAAAGGGACGACCCTTTGCAAGTAGGGCAAGTATTTTCTTTGAAAGAGGCGGCGCGTTTTTTCGTCTAGATCAGTGAGAGGATCTAAAAAGGCGGCCTCTACGCGATCTGGGGGGAGAGGAAACTCTAAAAACCTCTCGCCAATATTATAGGCGGCGTATTGGGTCGGCACCACGATGTCTGCAATTACGCCATCGATCTGCGTACTCTTGCCAGAGGCTGTATAGTAGCGGCCGACTGTCACTTTAAAGAAGAATTCAGCCCGCTCATCTGTGACCGTTTGGTATTGGATCGAGCCTTTACCAAAGGTTCTATCATCCCCTACGATTACAGCCACTCCATAATCTTGAAGGGCTTGGGCCACGATTTCAGAGGCCGAAGCAGACATTTTAGAGGTAAGGACAACAAGGGGGCCATTATAAAAACTGCGGCTTACAATGTTACGGAGGAAATGAACTTCCCCTTTCGCATATTTTGAAATCACGATCACTCCGTTGCTCACAAAAAGCCCTGCCACTTTAACGGCCTGGCTTAAAAAACCTCCGGAATTTTCTCTAAGATCTAACACGAGTCCGTAGAGAGGCCCAATTTCGCTTAAAGAACGGATCGCTTCTTTAATGTCCTTTTCGCTGCTCATCCCATCGGCTGTTTCATAAAAGGAGTAAAGAGCGATTTTTCCGATAATGCCATCTCCATATTTTTCGTATCCGACCTGAATGCGCTCTTCATTCATCACAATGGGCTTCTTTTTTAAAGGAACTTGAAAAAAAAGCTCATTGTTCGCTTCGAAATCAACTCGTTTAAAGCCAAGGATGATCTCGCCGCGGTCTTTCTTTTTCAATTTCTCAATCACCTCTTCAAAAGAAGCCTGTTTTATGCTCTCTCCATCGATCTCGACGAGCAAATCATTAATTTCAATAAGGCCGCTTTCAGCAGCAGGACTCCCCTTGATAAGTTCCGTGATCATCACCCCATCAATCCCTTCGGATAGGATTACACCGACGCCTTCAAACTGTTTTTCTAAACTCATTCTCATTTCATAGGCTTCTTCAGGACTGAAAAAGGCCGTGTGGGTATCGAGGCTTTTGGCAAAAGCTTTTAAAATTCTTAAAGAGATCAAATGCTCTTTCTTCTCTTTTGTCAAAAGCATTGGATCGGCCTGAACATACTGATTTTCTGTGCGGCGCATTTTCGTTTCGAAAAGAGAGTACACCTTTTTTCTTCTGTCGGAAGAGTCCAAAAATGTCCGGTTTTTATGGAATACGTAAAAACGGGCCATTCTGTTTCTTTGTCTTTCAACTAAAACTTCTTCACTTGAGGCGTAAGCGGAAGGAGCGGTTGAAGGCAGAGAAGCTTGGTCGATATCTAGAGAAACAAGCTCAGCAATACTTTCTTTTCTCATCGTTTGCGCTCTCACTACTGCCTTTTGAATCAGTTCGTTCAAGGCAAAGAAATCGCTATAATCTTGATTTTCAAGCCTTTGAATTATCGCTTGTACTTGAGATTCATTTAGATTTAAGTAGGGAGAGACTTCATGGCTTAAAAGATAACACTTTTCAGGATCAAACTGCTCGATATAAATTTTGATGCAGCGTCGAACTAAAGGAGTGTTTAACGACTTATTTTCAATATGATAACTAAACATTTTTTGCATCACACGATGAATATCGGTTAAAGCTATCTGCTCCGCTGCAGTCCACGCTGGGTTTGTCCAGCAAAAACATAGAATCAAAAGAAATGCCATGATTCGTTTCATAGATCCAACCTTTAATTATCAAAGTGTATAAAAAATGGAAGAAAGCGAGATGAAGGATCTCATATGCAAAACTTAGCGTCTTAAGCTTACCCTTCTTCGCTCCCTTCCACAGGTGATTATATATTAAAAAATATTTTTTATCATAATAAACAAAAATTAAAAGATTAACAGCACATCCAAACCAATCTACGTTACACACTTAATAATATTAAAATTTCCACAGCCAATTTCTTCCCTTTGCCATTAAATCCCTTTCAAGGTATAGTTCTGCAGTATTCTTCAATATGAACCCTATTTTAGGAGAAAGGCGCTCATGCCGACATTTAACCAACTCGTTAAGAAGGGCCGTGTAGACAAAGTTAAACGACGTAAGTCTCCCGCCCTACAAGAATGCCCACAACGCCGAGGCGTTTGCCTCCAAGTGAAAACAAAGACGCCTAAAAAGCCGAACTCAGCCCTTAGAAAAGTGGCTTGGGTCCGTCTGTCCAACGGCCAAGAGATCATTGCTTATATTCCAGGGGAAGGACACAACCTCCAGGAGCACAGCATCGTTCTCGTGCGCGGCGGCAGGGTAAAAGACTTGCCTGGCGTTCGCTACCACATCGTCCGTGGCGCCCTTGACTGCGCAGCAGTTAAAGACAGAAAGAAATCTCGCTCCAAGTATGGGGCTAAACGTCCTAAGTAATGCCAGGATGCCGCAAATATCGGCTTCCTTGCTCTCGGCTTTGGCTAGGAGATCCTAGGCAAAACCATGGGCAGGCCTCTTGAATAAGAGACCGGGTGAAGGACCGCAAAACGATTAAGGAAGTAAACATTATGTCTAGAAGACGTCGCGCAGTAAAGCGCCGGATCCCAAATGATCCGATTTACCAAAGTTATACCCTAGCCAAATTCATCAACCGCGTGATGCTAGATGGCAAAAAATCGGTAGCCCGCGCTATCGTGTACCGCGCTCTCGAAAAATTCGCCCAGCGCGTAAAAACAGACAACCCTCTCGATGCTTTTGAGCAGGCCCTCGAAAACTCAAAACCTTCGCTCGAAGTCAAAACCAGACGAATCGGCGGGGCCAACTACCAAGTGCCTGTCGAAATTCCAGGGGAAAGACGGACAGCTATGGCCATGGGATGGATCATTACCCATGCCCGCTCCAAGCCTGGACGCGCCATGGAAGAAGCCCTTGCATCTGAGCTGGCTGATTGCTACCACAATCAAGGCACGACGATCAAGAAGAAAGACGACACCCACCGCATGGCGGAGGCGAACAAGGCCTTTGCTCATTACAAATGGTAAGGAGTCTGATTCATGGCTAAACGTCCAGAAACCGATCAGTTACAAAACGTCCGCAACGTAGGCATTATGGCCCACATCGATGCGGGCAAGACGACGACGACCGAGCGGATCTTGTTCTACTCAGGACGTCTCCACCGTATTGGAGAGGTTCACGAGGGAGCTGCTACCATGGACTTCATGGAGCAGGAACGGGAAAGAGGCATCACGATTACATCTGCCGCTACGACTGTTTATTGGAAAAACTGCAAAATCAACATCATCGACACCCCTGGCCACGTTGACTTCACGATTGAAGTGGAGCGCTCACTCAGAGTTCTCGATGGAGCTGTCGCCGTGTTCTGCGCGGTCGCCGGCGTGCAGCCTCAATCCGAAACCGTTTGGCGCCAAGCGGAACGCTACGGAGTGCCCCGCATCGTATTCGTCAACAAGATGGACCGAACAGGAGCCGACTTCTTTAACGCAGTCCGCTCGATGCGCGAAAAACTCCATGCAAACGCCATTCCAGTCCATTGCCCCATTGGCTCCGAGTCCGACTTTAAAGGCATGGTAGATCTCATTGAGATGAAAGCTTATCTCTTTCACGATGAGACCATGGGAGCGAAATACGACGTCGAAGAGATCCCAGGGAACCTTCTTGCAGAATGCAAAAAGATGCGCAGCGAGATGCTCGAAGAGCTCGCCACGATCGACGAGAGCAATGACGCCTTCATGACAAAAGTTCTTGAAGACCCGGACAGCATCACTGTGGAAGAAATCCATCAGATTATGCGCAAAGGGGTCATTGAGAACCGAATCAACCCGGTTCTTTGCGGCACCGCCTTTAAAAACAAAGGGGTCCAGCAAATTCTCGATGCGATTGTCGCCTGGATGCCTTCTCCTCTTGACCGGGGCATGATCAAAGGCCATAAAATTGATTCAGATGAAGATCTGCAGATCACCCCTGCCGATGAGAGTCCTCTGTCCGCTCTTGCTTTCAAGATTATGACAGACCCTTATGTGGGCAAACTGACCTTTATTCGTATTTACAGCGGAACCCTTTCTAAAGGGACAGCGCTGCTCAATACAACGAAAGACAAAAGAGAAAGAGTTTCCAGACTTCTGGAAATGCACGCCAACCAGAGAAAAGATAGAGACGATTTCTTCACTGGAGATATCGCAGCTTGCATCGGACTGAAATATACGAGCACCGGCGATACTCTTTGCTTGGAAGACTCCCCTCTTCTTTTAGAGAAAATGAACTTCCCAGAGCCCGTGATTTCGATGGCGATTGAGCCGAAATCGAAAGCCGACCGAGAAAAACTCTCGATGGCTCTATCCGCCCTTTCTGAAGAAGATCCTACTTTCCGCGTGAATACCAACGAAGAAACAGGACAAACGATCATCAGGGGGATGGGAGAGCTTCACTTAGAGATTCTCAGGGACCGTATGTTCCGCGAGTTCAGCGTGGAGGCTAACGTAGGCAAGCCTGAAGTGTCCTATAAAGAGACGATCACAATGCCAGGCTCTTCTGAGACAAAATACGTGAAACAGTCTGGCGGACGCGGCCAATACGCCCACGTTTGCTTGGAAATTGAACCTAACGAGCCAGGAAAAGGCAACGAAGTGATCAGCAAGATCGTCGGGGGCGTCATTCCGAAGGAATACATTCCTGCTTGTATCAAAGGAATTGAAGAAGGCCTCTCTACGGGGGTTCTTGCTGGATATCCTCTGATCGACATGAAAGTCGCGATCACTTACGGATCCTACCATGAAGTCGACTCGAACGAGATGGCGTTTAAAATTTGCGCTTCAATGGCTGTAAAAGATGCAGCACGCAAAGCTAAAGCCGTGATCCTAGAACCAATCATGAAAGTGGTCGCTACTACGCCAGATAATTGCGTGGGGGATGTGATCGGGGATCTTAATAGACGCCGCGGACAAATTCTCGGTCAAGATACTTTAAAAAGTACGATCGAAGTCTCCGCTGAGGTGCCTTTAAGCGAAATGTTCGGGTACTCAACTGTGCTCCGCTCGATGACCTCGGGCCGAGCAACTTATACTATGGAGCCTAGCCACTTTGCGCGAGTTCCAGGAAAAATCCAAGAAGAAATCTGTAAGAAGTAAGAGTATATGGCAAAACAAATTAGAAAAAAAATCCGCATCCGTCTTAAAGCGTTCGATCAGCGAACCTTGGATCGTTCGGTGCAAGACATCGTCGAGACGGCAAAGCGTACAGGCGCTCGCGTTGTGGGACCTATTCCTCTTCCCACAAAACGGGAAATCTATACGGTGCTCCGCTCCCCTCACGTCGATCGCAAATCAAGAGAACAGTTTGAGATGAGAACACATATCCGCGTTCTAGATCTTTTAGACCCCACTCTCGACACGATCGATAAACTGAAAGTCTTGCCCGTAGCAGCAGGCGTGGATATCAAAATTAAAGCCTAAGCGACTGAAAGTTCCTCCCCTAATTCGTTAGGGGAGAAGCTTTATCGATAGGCATCTAGATAAACACCTATCGATGAAGAGTTCTTGATGAATCAATCTAGGCCCTTTCTCTCTCTCCCCCTCTTGGGAAAAGACTTTCTTCAGGAATACTTTCTCTAAATAGATAAGTACCAAATAGATTAGACTTCCCCTCTGCTTTCCAAAGCTCAGGTAAAACAATCTTTGCGCGATGAGCAAGGCAATGAATTTTTTCATTTAGCGTTGTGACCCTTTCTTCATTCACCTGTTTAGTTAAAGACTGTTCAATATTCTCATGCACACAATAGCGAGCCCACAGGGAGCCTGCCAATAAAAAAATAGCGACTGGCAAAGAGATCACGGAAAAAAGGGTCAAGGCCAATGTAGCAATAGCGATCACAGTGGTCACATTCTGCATGCCTCCCTTTACGTTATAGATAACCAGCTGCTCCTTTGCTCCAGAGAGATTTCTAGCTTCTCCTTCAAGCGCAGGAAGCTCCCTCTCCATGATATTTTTTGCTATTTGATGTGAAATCGTATCGATAAAACTAGTCGTCATATGCCACCTTAAGTTGCGGTTTAAAAGGCAAGAATCTTAAAGAAAAAAATTAAATTTTGCAAAGAAAAAAAAGACTATAGAGGTTCCGGTTGAGGGGCGCTCAAGATTAGACCTCTTTCGTACCCCCGTGCGTGTGCCCGCCCCTTCCCGATTAACCAGTTCTCTGAGAGCCATCATTGTCGTCAAAGATATCGGGAAGGGGCGGGCACACGCACGGGAGTACGAAAGAGGTCTATTTTCTCCTGCGCTCGCAGGGAAAAAAGAACAAGGGGTTCCAAGGGGACTCGTCCCCTTGGCGGGTCTAAGGGCGGAGCCCTTTGGTAGGTTGTTAAGGATGAAGTTTTTAGAACTTAAAAAGTGGACTGATTATCTGTCGTTTGCATCTCATAGCTGTCGAATCGATAGCCAGGCAATGAGCTCGACTTGACTCTTCTAGAAACGACGCGATCTTTTTTAAAAATTAAAAAGTAGTGACGCTCTTCAAAATTGCGAGGCCCTGCAGTGATTCGTTCAATATATTCGTACTCAACTGTACCGTTAGACTGTTTATGAATCGCGTAGGGCTTTCCTAAAAGCTCTACAACCTCAGCGGAGCTGGCTCCTACGGGCACCTCGTCAAAAGAACTCATGGTGACTAAAGCGCTGCCTGTTCCGCAAGCGCTTACCCATAAACATAAAGCCGCGCCCATCCATCGTCCAAAAGCTGTCATATTTCCTCATTTTCTTGTGATTGATCAGAATTCGGCGGCGCTTCATTCGATTGCGGCCAAATACGCGCTTCAATTTGAGTGCGAAATTGATCCGAAGTCACGTACTCCCCTCGCATCAAATAACTGCCATCTTCTTGAAGGGCGTAGGTCTCATAGCCTTCAAAATTCGTTTCGTTATTGCGAAACTCCCAGGCGATCATCTTTTCATCCAATAATCCGGAACCTGCAATGCGCCCGATATTTTGATTTTCCATATCGACAGCGAACTGCTTGGATTGAAAATCGTAAAAAGTCAGTTCATTGCGCATATTTTCAGAAAGCCCTTGAATCTGAATTTCTTGAATACACTGCACTTTCCCGGAAAAGTCTTTTTGCTGAACAATCCAGTTTGTATTGAATATGAGCTCTTCTTCAATCATATTCAGTAAAATTTTTCCTTCGCCAGACCAGGTGCCTGGAGATAAGATGAATCCATGATTAAACATCAAAACATAAACCTTCTGCTATAAATGCTTTGTAAAACTCCAAGAGCTGCCATCGTCGTTACGAGAGAACTCCCTCCGTAAGTCACAAAAATCAAAGGAACCCCGGAAATCGGCAAAAGAGCGCACATCATCCCGATATTGACCATGACATGCATGGCTAAATATACAGACAATCCCGCCGCCAGATACCGCCCAAATGGGTCCTTCGCTGCTGCGACCACCTGAAAACTAAAATAAATCAAAGCGTAAAAAAGGAACAGCATGAAAGCAAGCCCCACAAAACCAAACTCTTCTCCAAATGCGGCAAAGACCGAATCTGTATGGGCAGCAGGAAGCCACTGCCTTCCTGAAAACTCGCTTTTATGCCATCCCGTCCCCGTCACCCCTCCGATCGCGATCGCTGTTTGAGAGGCTTTTTGATGATAAGTATCAGGGTTAAGTCTTTCATACTGATATTCTTTCATGACAGAAGTAAAAACAGGCCTCATCTGCTCGTGAGATAAAACTCCGACAAACATCAACATCACAAAAAAAAGAGCAAAAAGGCCGCAAGCGGATAAACATTTTAAAACGCCCCGATGGACTCCTGCAAAATACCCCATCACTAGAGCAATCGGATACAAAATTAAGGCCGTCCCCAAATCGGGCTGTTTTAAAATCAAAAGAAAGGGGATGCCGACCAAGCCTCCCATTTGACAAGCAGTTTGCAAAGACCCTACGGCATTGCCTTTTCTTTCTAAAAACCAGCCGAGAAAAATCACTAAGATCAATTTTGCTTGCTCAGACGGCTGAAAACTGACGACTCCAGGGATCCGATACCAGCGATGCACATTTTGAATGGCGCTTACGAAAAAAAGGCCAACTAGGAGAAGTAGCATGACACCATACAAAAATAAACTCCAATCGCGAAGCTTTCTGTAATCAAAACCCACTGCAAGAAAAAATACGGCCCATCCAAGACAGCACCATCTTACCTGGCTCTTAACGAGAGGGGTCCAAAAAATAAATCGCTCCCAATCCGCGCTGGCCGTCATAGAGGAGATGACGAGGAGACTCATGACCATAAGACAAATCACAACAGGAAAAATACGCAAATCAACGCGCGAAAGCGCCCGGGGATTCCACATCAGCTTATTACCTTAGAACACAAAATTCTAAGATAGAATAGAATCTTTAGGTTTGCAATAGTAGATCTTATGCATACGATCCACCTAGACACAATCGATTCTACAAATACTTATGCCAAACTCCATGCACGCACATTTCCTCACGGCCAAATCACCTGCATTTTTGCCGATGAACAAACAGCCGGCCGAGGGAGGCAGCAAAGACACTGGATCTCTCCTCCTGGAGTCAACCTCTATATCACTTTTTTTTTAGAGCTGCCTCTGGACACTGCTAACCTCACTTCGATCGGTCAAATCCTCGCTTTAAGCTGCGCCTCTTTATTACAAAGACACAAACTCGCCCCTCAAATCAAATGGCCCAACGACCTTCAACTCAATGGAAAAAAAGTGGCTGGAGTTTTATGCGAGACGGCATTTCATCCCCCCCTCGCCGATCTTTTTTTAGGCATCGGCCTCAATGTCAATATGGACAAAACTCTTCTCGATCAAATCGATCAGCCCGCCACTTCTCTTTTTGCAGAAACCCATACAATATGGAAACGAGAAGAACTGCTGCAAGAACTACAAGCTCAGTTCGAACAAAACATCGAAAGATTTAAACGAGAGGGCTTTGCTCCCTTTCACAGTCTCTTCAACAGTATTCTCGCCATGAAGGGGCAAGCGGTCACTCTCTTCGACGGGCAAACTACTTGGAGCGGCATCTGCGACTCGGTCACTCCCCAAGGAGAGCTCCGGCTCCTTTTGCCCCTCGGGCAAACGAAAACGTTTACTTCTGGAGACGTCAGCCTCCGAAGGCCCTGATGCATCAACTTTTATCTGCTGCGCAATGGATGCTTCATGAAGCTGTCCATTCAAACTATTCAGTTTCTTTTTAGCAGATGATCTATACACAGAGGTTTTCGCCTCAAACTAATGAGAAAGGCTAAGCTTTTGAGCAAACATTCGGTAGTTGACCTATTCAGAAATAGATTCATTAGCCAATTTTAATGCAGTATTCGCCCAACCATAAAGATGTTCGGTAGAGACCGGCTGAGAGTTGTCCATAAATCTTTCTACATACCACTCCCATGAATGTGAAAGCGCTTGAGTCTCTACAAATGGCTTAAAGTCATTTGATTTGAAAGCATAGTGTAAAAGTTCAAAGTAAATAGCAAAGAGAACAATTTTTTTACACAGAAGATAGTGTCGCCATTCCTCATCATTGGGTGGGTGCCCAAGATAGGCAGATAGATAATCCGCTTCCAATGCAACATTAAAATTTAGCGTGCAAGAACTATAGGCTAGATCAAAAAAGGGATCATCATAACTAGAACCTTCCCAATCAATGACAAGATTGAACCCTCTTTTGTAAGAAACATATTTTTACCATGAAGATCGCCATGAATCATTGATTTTGGATAACTTCTAGCCTCAAGTTTAAGATGCAAACTTTCAACTCCTCTCATAATTTCAGCATAATTTTCATCCATCAAACAATGATTTTCAAGCTTACTATAATTTTGACGTATTTTATCAATAAATCGCATTAGAGGAAAAGGCGCTTTGGGAATGTTATGGACTTGACGGAGAGCATGAGCTATGGGTAAAATTGCAACCTTAGCCTCATCTAGAGAAATCGTTTTAGCATCATTAATGTAAGACATTAATATAATGCCTCGTTCAGCATCCATATAATAAATATGGGGAGCTATACCAGTCTTAGAAACTAGCTCCAGCATATAATATTCATGAGGCAAAGATTTATGAGGATGTAAAAAACGAAGGGCATATTGATTTTCAGGCGTTTTCACATGAAATAACTTTGCTGATGACCATCCCCCCGTTAAAGATCTAACTTCAATTTTCTTCTTTTCAGTCTCCGTAAAATAAGAATCGATAAATGTCGTAAGGCGGTCTTCTTTTTGATATACCTCAGCAGCGGCCATCGAATATTTACCTGAAGCAACAAGAAAACTTAACAGGACAAAAATAATTAAAAAAAATCTTTTCAACCAAACACCTTAAAAAAAGTTAACTCAACAATTTTTACAAAAACTATCCACTTATTTTAAATAACAACATTACACATCAACAAAATAACTCGCAACATAATATTTTCACTTAAATCTAAGATTGAAATTAATCACATGTGCAAAAGAAAAATTTGTCTAAAGCTCGGGAATCACAACTAAACTGGGGTGAACGCGGGCGCGAAGGATTTGTTGAATTGCAGTGAGGGTCGAGCCTGTCGAGGAGTGGCAGGTAACGCAAGAGCCTTCGTAGGAGATGACGACTTCTTTGTCATCTTTGAAGTGTAGGACGTTGACGCCGCCGGCATCGAGTTCGATGTAGGGTCGGATTTCTTTATCGATGACCTCTTTGATGATGGCGAGTTTTTGAGGAGAAGGAAAATCTTCCCAGCCCGGAATGCCTCCGGGGATTTCATGAAAATCGTGCTCGATGGGGGTAAGGTCATATTCCGCGGTGAAAGGGATATCGAAACATTGCTGGGCCGCCTGATCGATCGCAGCGATCGCTTGATTGAGATGAGAGTAAGCTTGCTTTGGAAACGAGGGAACATCCTTTTTATCTCGAACGTGCTGATCGAGAAGATCAGCTGAGATGCGGGAAGCTTGGTCGTAGTTTTTCCTTAAAACAAGCTCGCAGGCGATCTCTCCTGCAGCAAGCAGAGAAATAGGGCCGTAGGCTTGAAATTTCACATCGGCAATGACGCCATCGGACTCATCGACAAGCCAATAAAATAAGAGCTTCCCATCCGAGCCGATGACAAGGCGCATATTTCTAGCGAGAGCCTCTTCGGGAGTAAAAGAGCCTGCATAATGAAAACGATCGATTTTATCTCGAAGCTTTTTACTAAAAAGTTCCCAAAGATGGGGGCGAAGAAGTTGCGTTAGGGACATGGGAAAAGTTCCTTCGATAAGGTGTGCAAATGGGAAACGGCTTCAACGATAAGATCGACGGCTCGAAAGATTTCTTCTTCCGTCGTATAGCGGCTGAGAGAAAAGCTAATGGAGGCCTCGGCTAAACAAGCATCGATGTTCATGAGCTGCAAAAGATAAGAAAGGGGCTGTGAAAACGAACCGCCAAGAGAAGCGTAAAGGCTTTTTTTATTAAGCAAATAAAGGAGCGCTTCTGCATGAGCTCTTGGGAAAGAGAGAACGGATACATTAGGCAAGCGAAGCTGATCTGCAAAAAGGCTGACCGCTTTGGGAAGGCGCTTGAGTAATTC
This sequence comes from bacterium, assembly GCA_021780355.1. GTDB lineage: Bacteria > Chlamydiota > Chlamydiia > Chlamydiales > SM23-39 > SZAS-17. The sequence continues at coordinate 15,582 of JAJXYX010000053.1, forward strand.
ATATTCAAAAAAGTCTCTGAGACGAGCCGTTTCCAAACTCATCCGATCTAAAAAGAGAGCCGACTGCCCTGCCGCAGCGGCGAGCCCCATAAAGGAAGGAATGTCGAACGCTCCGCCGCGAAGACCCGCTTGCTCGGAGCCGCCAAGGATCAATGGAGAAAGAGGTTTGCCCGCTTTCACAAAGAGAGCGCCGCAGCTTTTCAAAGCATGCATCCGATCTCCTGAAAAAGTAAGATAATCAACCCCTAAATCTGAAAACGAAAGAGAAAGCTTGCCGATCGCATATGAGGCGTCCACATGTAAAAGGATCCCTTTTTCACGGCAAAGCTGAACGATTTCTTCGATCGGCTGCAAAACGCCGGTGAGCCCATCGGCCATCGTGATGCTAACGAGAGCCGTCCGAGGACTAATCAGAGAAGATAAAGCTTGTACGTCAATATGTCCTGACGGCAAGACGGGAGCCATTTTGACAAAACAGCCAAAATCTTCCAGCCGATGCATCATCTGCAGCGTGGGAGAATCTTCTAGAGGACTAGTGATGAAATGACACTTCCCCTCTTTTTTCGCCGATTGTAAAAAAACGCTCCAGAGCGCTTGATTTACCGCTTCGGCGCCAGACGAAGTAAAGATGCACGTATCTTCTGTTGAAGCGCCGACTAAATCATAGAGAGCTTGATAGCGGCTATCCAAAGCAGCCATAAGCTCTTGGCCCATTCGATGAGGAGCAAAACCTGCACCCCAATGATCGAAAAGATACGGCTTCATCCGCTCCAGCGTCGAAGCGCACGGCCTTGCAGCGGAATGATTATCTAGATAAATCACGAGACCACTTTCCTTTTGTGTACGTATAGACAAGAGGCTCTCCTGTCGCCAGTTCTAAACGAACAACCTCTTCAGGACTCAATCGATCTAATTCCATGATGATCGAACGAAGCGAATTGCCATGAGCCGCTACAAACACATTTTTCCCTTCTTGAAGGCGAGGGATGATATGTTTTTGAAAATAAGGCAGCGTGCGAGAGGCCGTCATCGCCAAACTCTCTCCTTCCGGAGGGGCAATGTCATAGCTGCGGCGCCAAATCTGCACCTGCTCAGCTCCATATTTTTGAGCCGTTTCAGCTTTATTCAAGCCTTGCAGTTTTCCATACATCCGCTCATTAAGCTCCCAAGCTCGATACACAGGAATCGTCTGAGCTTTCGTCTCAGCGCTATAGATCTCCCCCCAGGCTTCCATTTTTGCTTCGCGACGATGTTGAAACACGAGCACCTTGCCGCTATGATGCTGGTTCATGGCCAAGACAGCCGTCATCTGCGCCCGAATCAACGTCGAGGTAAAAATCACATCAATAGGAAGATCTTTAATTTTCATCCCCCCTTTAATCGATTCCTCAATCCCCTCTTTCGTCAAAGGGATGTCGACCCATCCCGTAAACAAATTGGATTTATTCCACGCCGACTGACCATGCCGCATCAAAATTAATTTAGGGTCCATAAATACTCCATGGGTAGTATACCAAAATCATGGTTTATTCTATACTGTTCAGCCATATGGAAAGCAAAAGATTAAGCAAAGCGCTCGCAGCCGCCGGAATCGCCTCTCGGAGAGCTTGTGAAGAAATTATTTTCGCAGGCCGCGTAAAGGTCAACGGCCAAGTCATCAAAGTCCCCCAAACTCAAGTCGATTGGCAAGCGGACCGAATTCATGTGGACGAAGTACTTGTCACCGCCGAGCAAAAAAAAGTTTACTACATGCTAAACAAACCCGCGGGCTATCTCTGCACCAATATGCGCCCGGGGAAAAAACCGATCGTCCTCGATCTGTTCCCTGATTCAGAAAGATTATTTACCGTAGGGCGTTTGGACAAGGACACGACGGGACTTCTCCTCGTGACCAACGACGGTCATTTTGCTAACGAGGTCATCCACCCGTCTTCCAACATCATCAAAGAATATCTTGTCAAAACACTGCAAGAGATCGAAGGCCACCATCTCGAAACGCTCGCTGAAGGCGCCCGCGTGGACAATAAATGGGTCAAGCCTGTTTCCGTGACCAAAGTCCGAAGAGGCAATTTCAAAATTTGCGTCAAAGAAGGGAAGAAACACGAAGTGCGCATCATTGCCGAAAGAGCAAAACTAAAAATTGTCGAACTGACCCGCATCCGCATAGGCGGACTCGTTCTTGCTCAGCTGCCGGTAGGAGAATACCGAACGCTCTCTAAGCAAGATCGCGATTGTATTTTAAGTGCTCAATAAATTATATTTTGCCCAATGTTAAGTATTGCGCGATTATTTGGAAGGTCCCCCTTCTCCCCTCTTCAAACACACATGGACCGAGTGGCAAGCTGCATGAGCGAATTGCCCGCACTCTTTGAGGCGATCCTAGCCAAAGATGTAGAAGCGATCGCACAGATCTGTCTCACCATTTCCGAACTCGAGCACCAAGCGGATTTGACCAAAAATGACATCCGAAACCATTTGCCCAAAAGCTTATTTCTCCCTGTCGACAGAGGTTCTCTTCTAGATATCTTAGCTCTTCAAGATGCCCTCAGCGACCAAGCGGAAAAAATCGCTCAAACCGCCACTTATAAATTGCTCGAGCTCCCAAAATCCATGAAACCCTCCTTTACCTTGCTATGCACACAAACCATGGAGCTCTTTTGGTTGACAAGGCAAGTGATCAGCGAGCTTGATGAACTTCTTGAGTCTTCCTTTGGCGGCATCGAAGCCGAAAAAGTAAAGACCATGGTCGAGCAAATTGCATTTCGCGAGTACGAAAACGCCTCGCTCCAAGTCACCTTGCTCAGACAGCTCTATCAAGATGGAGCCCATCTTCCCTATCCTGACTTTCATCTCTGCCACACTTTGATTGGAGACATTGGAGAGCTCTCTAGAATATCAGAGAAATTGGGAAATCGGATTCGCATGCTGCTCGAGCTAAAATAATATGGAATGGTTTTTAGGCGGTCTCACACTGCTTCTCGGCTTTTATATGGCTTGGAATATTGGCGCCAATGACGTCGCCAATGCCATGGGCACTTCGGTCGGCTCCAAAGCGCTCACGCTGCGTAAAGCTGTTTATCTCGCCGCCATCCTTGAATTTGCCGGAGCTTTTTTAGTCGGATCCAACGTCTCTGAGACGATTCAAAAAGGGATCATCGATCCTACTGTATTCTCCGCAGATCCGATGCTCTTCGTCCTCGGCATGATGGGCTCTCTCCTCGCAACCGGCATCTTACTGCAAATTGCATCTTATCTCGCACTCCCCATCTCGACCACCCACGCGATTGTCGGCGCCGTCATCGGATTCGGCCTTGTGATCGGAGGCGTCGACGCCGTATGCTGGACAGGGGTAGGAAGCATCGTCGCCAGCTGGATTATTTCCCCCCTACTCAGCGGCATCATCTCGTACTTTCTCTTCGGGCTCATCCAAAAGAAAATCCTCTACGCGCTCAATCCCATCGAAGCGACGCAAAAGCTCCTTCCAATCCTCGTTTTTTCTTGCTTCTTCACCATATTTATCAGTCTTCTGCACGGCGGCATTCCTCAACTCCACATCTCCTTCAGCGGCCTCTCTTCCGTTTCTCTCTCTGCAAGCCTCGCCCTCGTCGCCTATTTTTTCAGCTATAAATTCGTCCAAACCATCGCTTCTCCAAAACTAGAACCGGCGTCTGGCTTCCATCCCGATCAAGCCGTCAGTTTAGAAAAAGCCCTAAAACACCTTCAGCGCGCCCACCTCTCCAATCACAACGAATCCTATCAAGAGCAATTTACTAACGCCTTCAACCACATCCGATCCCTCACAGAAACAGTCAAAAAAAACACCCAATTCCCCCGCTGCCACACCCAATACCAATCCGTTGAAAAGCTCTTCGTCTTCCTCCAAATCCTCAGCGCGTGTCTCATCGCATTCGCCCACGGAGCCAACGACGTCGCCAATGCCATCGGCCCCGTCGCCGCTGTCATCAACGTCTTAAAAACCCGCTCCCTCTCCTCCTACGCTCCCGTCCCTTCTTGGCTTCTCATCCTCGGCGGCAGCGGGATCGTCATCGGCCTTGCGACCTGGGGCTGGAGAGTCATCGAAACCATCGGCAAAAAAATCACCGAACTCACCCCGACTCGCGGCTTCTCCGCAGAATTCGGCGCCGCCATCACCATCCTCCTCGCTTCAAAACTCGGCCTCCCCATCTCCTCCACACACGCCCTCGTCGGCGCCGTCCTCGGCGTCGGTCTCAACCGCGGCCTTCAAGCCCTCAACCTCCAAATGCTACGCGAAATCGTCATCTCCTGGATCGTCACCATCCCCCTCTGCGCTCTCCTCAGCATCCTCGCCTTCTACAGCCTAAAATACCTCTGGATCTTCATCTCCTAACAAGCAGGGCTCCGCCCCGCACCCCACCAAAGGACTATCGTCCTCTGGACTCCTTTTTGTTTTTATTGAATCATCTTTCGCAGCGAAAGATGATTCGTAAAGAACAATAGGAGTCCAGGACGATAGTCCTTTGGTGGGGTGCGGGGCGGAGCCCTGCCTGCTTGAATGGTTATTAGGCGTGTGATATATACGCGCTGCATGGATGTAAATACACAAGCTGACGCGCTGCTTCGGAAGATTCAGCATTATATGATTTCGCAAAGCGGGCGGAGAGCTCGAGAGGCGACGGCGCAGGAGTTTTATGCGGCGCTTTCGACGATCTTGAGGGAAGAGGCGATCATCAATTGGACGGCGGCTCTCGATACATTTCATCAAAAAAAAGTGAGGACGGTGAATTTTCTTTCGATGGAGTATTTGCCAGGCAGGCTTTTGGCCAACCATGTGGCGAATATGGGTGGGGAGGAGTTGATTAAAGCGACGCTAGCTAAGGTGAATCTATCTTATGCAGAGGTGGTGGGATTTGAGCCAGATCAAGGATTGGGCAATGGTGGGTTGGGGCGGTTGGCGGCTTGTTTTTTAGATTCGCTGGCGACATTGCATTATCCTGCGAGGGCTTATGGGCTGAGATATCAATATGGGATCTTTGAGCAAGAGATTTGGGATGGAGTGCAAGTCGAAAGACCTGATTGCTGGCTGCTCAATCAAAATCCTTGGGAGTGCAGAAGGGATTTATATGCAGCAAACGTCCATTTTTCTGGAGAGCTTGTTAAGGCGCAGAATAAACATGGCGATCAGGTGTATTTGCTCAATCAGCCGGAAGAGGTGAGAGCGCTTCCATTTGACACACCGATTGTGGGGTATGCAAAAACAGCTGATTTTACGGTGCTGACATTGAGATTGTGGTCGACGAAAGAGTCGCCGCGCAATTTTCAACTGCAAAGATATAATGCGGGATTTTTAGGGCAAGCGGCAGAAAATACAAATTTAACAGACGTTTTGTATCCGAATGATAATACAGAGTTGGGGAAAAGAGTTCGGCTTAAGCAGGAATTTTTGTTAGCTTCGGCCTCATTGCAAGATATTTTGCGAAGACATCTTCACGTTTATGGGGATTTGTCGGAATTTGCAGATAAAGTAAGAATCCAGATCAATGACGCCCATCCGGCACTGCTTATTGCGGAGATGATGAGGACGCTGACGAAAAATTATGATTTTTCGTGGGGAAAGGCTTGGGAAGCGTGCCAAACATGCTGCAGCTATACAAACCACACCATTTTGCGAGAAGCTTTAGAAGAGTGGAATGAAAAACGGCTGGAAGATCTTTTGCCTAGACAATATAAAATTCTTCAGCTGATCAACCAGCAATTTTGCGATCAAGTGAGAGATCGATATCCCGATGATGAAGCCAAAGTAAGGAGGATGTCGATTTTGGAAAAAGGACAAGCCAAAATGGCCCATTTGGCTATCGTCGGCTCGCATAAAGTCAATGGAGTGGCCAAGCTTCATACAGAGATTTTAACTCATGAGATTTTTCCTGATTTTGCTGAATTTTATCCTGATAAATTTTTGTCCATCACGAATGGAGTGACGCAAAGAAGATGGCTCGTTGCAGCCAATCCTTTGCTGACGAAGTTTATATCGAAAAGAATTGGAGAAGGATGGATATCCGATTTTATGCAGATCCAAAAGCTCGCAGCTTTTGCATCGGATCTAGAGGCTCAGGAAGAATTTTTAGCGATCAAGAAAAAAAATAAAGAAGCTTTGATTGATTTTCTCAAAAGGGAAAATCCCCTTCGAGACGCTTTGGGCAAAATCGTTCCACAAGCTGTTTTACTAGATCCCACTGCCCTTTTTGATCTCCACATCAAACGATTCCATGAATATAAAAGACAACTGCTCAATGCACTTCATCTCATCATGGTGTATCAGGAATTGAAGGTAAATCCATCTTCCCGACAAGTTCGGCGCGTCTCGATTTTTGCAGGCAAAGCGGCACCTGGATACAATAAAGCCAAACAAATTCTCCATCTGATTACATGCCTGGCTAGAACCATTCATAACGACCCCGAAGTCAGCAAATGGTTATCCGTTGTATTTGTCGAAAATTATAACGTCACAAAAGCTGAAATTTTAATTCCGGCAGCAGATCTTTCCGAACAAATTTCAACAGCTGGATGGGAAGCTTCTGGAACAGGCAATATGAAACTTAGTATGAATGGAGCATTAACGATTGGAACAGAAGATGGCGCGAATATAGAGATGAGAGAATCGATAGGCGATGCCTGGTGGCCTTTTGGATTCGGGGCGAGTGCGCAGGAAAATAAACAAGCTTATAAAAGCTGGGATATCTACCTACAAAACACCAAGATCCAACAAGCCGTCAATGCGCTCAAAGAGGGCGTTTTTGCGCAAACTGCAGAAGAAACAGAAGCGCTCGAGCAAGTATATCGGCACCTGATTGAAAATGATCCTTACCGAGTCTTGCAAGACCTTCCAGATTACTATGAAACGCAAAAACAAGTAGAAACGCTTTTTTTACATCCCGCCAAATGGGCTGAAACGGCGATCCATAACATAGCAGGAATGGGGCCGTTTTCAACAGACGAGTCGATCCGCAACTACGCCGCTAAAATCTGGAATATAAGCCCTTGCCCAACAGATCCTGGCGTTCTCAGCGACGTGCAAAATGAATATTTTACTATGCAGAAAAATTCCGTAGCGGGCAAATAAAATTTGGAGTACACTCCAAATTAAAGCACAATTAATTGGAGTACACTCCAAATGTTCCGATTCATCAAAGAAACATTTCACCGCCTTATTAAAGAGCTCCCCACGCTCCCCCCTCGCTACCTTTATCCTTTTTTTCAACTGAGAAATCGTCTAACAGGACTTATAGGCCCCCGGGGTGTGGGAAAAACCACTTTGCTTCTCCAGTACATTAAACACGAACTGATAGATCAAAAAGAGAGTTTTTATTTTTCTGCCGACTTAGTCTATTTCCAACAAACAAATCTATTAGAGTTTGTCAGCGATCTACACCAAAAAGAAGGGTATAAGATCATTTTTATTGATGAGATTCATAAATATAGAGGATGGGACCAGGAACTCAAAAATATTTACGACTCTTTTCCCTCTTTAAAAATCGTCTTTTCCGGAAGTTCTATGTTAGATCTAATTACAGGAAGCTACGATCTATCTAGAAGAGCCAAATTGTATCGATTGCAAGGGCTTTCCTTTAGGGAATATATCAATTTTTCTCGAAAAATGGAATTACCTTCTTATTCCTTCGAAGAAATTTTAAAAGGGATATCTCTCCCTCAAATTCCACAAATTTACACAATTTTCCATGAATACTTACACCAAGGATATTATCCTTTCATTTTTGAAGATCCCCATTCTTACCATGAAAAAGTGTCCCGAATTATTGAAAAGACGATTTTTGAAGACATAGCTAATTATTACAACCTCAAAACAACTAATTTACATTATTTTAAAAAGATATTGACCTATCTTGCCTCAATTCCCCCCGGAGAATTGAGCATTCACAATTTATCTCAAAATTTAAAAATAGACGACAAAACAGCAGGGCATTATTTATCTATTTTATTGGCAGTGGGATTAGTGCGAGAATTACCTCCCTATCAAGGAGGAAGCTCGGGCCTTAGAAAACCTTCTAAATTTTTATTAAACAATACGACGCTCATGCATACGCTGCAACAGTACTTAGGAGAGCCTATAATCAAGGGAACAGAAAGAGAACTGTTTTTTGTAGAATCGCTACAGAATGCAGACATTCCCCTATTTTGCGCAGATCCCGCCGATTATCAAACACGGAATGCTATTTTTGAAATTGGGGGGAAAAATAAAACCTCAAAACAAATTCAAAAGGCTAAAAAACCCGCGTACCTGGTCAAAGACGATATCCTTCAGCCTCTTAAAAACGAGATTCCCTTATTTCACTTTGGATTTCTTTATTGACTCTTAAATAACACATTGTAATGTGTTGGAATTCTGAGCGTTGTCAGACGTTATTTTTGCTGTTGTCTGCGGCATAACCAACGTCTGACAACGCTCAGAATTCCAACACGTTACAATGTGTTATTTAAGAGCATTGAGAACCTAAAGCTGCCATTTAGCTTGAAGCGCTTGGAGTTTTTTTTGCTTTTTCATCTGGGAGAGAGTTCGATCAAAAAGATCAATCACCCGTTCATTTTCCCCCTTCAGACTCATGACATGAAGCCCTACGTCCGTTAAAGGGTCTGTAGAAATTTTCAACTGCTCAGCGTACATATCACGCACAAAACTGGAGGCCACGAGGCGGTCTAAAAGAGCCCCTTCCAAAGAACCCGTGACGACAGCTTTTAATAATTCAGGAACAGTTTCGTATTTTCGAACGATGATCTCTGGATATTTCTGCAAAATCAAAAAAGCTGGATCTCCCATCACGATCCCTACTACTTCATTCGACAATTTTGTCAAATCGTTTAACTGCGCATTCGAAGGGACGACAAGCACGGGACCTAGATCTAAGAAATTTTTAGAAAAACCGTATTTCACCTGATTAAACTGATAAGAAGGGAACGAGGTAAGGACAGCGTCATATTGTTTTTCATGAAGGCCGTCGAGCAAAGAGTCCCAGTTCGCTTCCATTTTCACAAAATCGACGCCGGCGTATTTGGAAATTTCCAACAGCAGATCTTCAGTAAATCCATTGACGTAAGGCTGAAACGCTTCGAAATTGAGAGGGTACCAATTGGGATCGACGCCGATACGAAAAGTCGTCCGTTTGCTAGCTGCGCAGCCACAGGCCCCAAGGATGCTTAAGAGAAAAAAAAAGGAGAAAAGTCTGATCATTCGCATGAGCTGCGATTTTGCACATTTTTTCAATAAGAATCAACTAAGAGAATGTTCATTCGGCTCAAAAAAATTTCCTCTTTTTGGCCGAATGAACAAACAGGCTATGTGTCCACTTCAATTGCATCTACTAATTCTTTTTTTACTGCCGTGGATTTTGACTCTTCAACCGATTTACGCTCCTCCATAGTTCTTTGACTATCAGTTCCTCGCCTCAGAGCCTGAATTTGCCGAGGCGTAAGGGCGTCGACTACCTGTAAAACAGCTCGTTGAACAAGCCCTGCCAACGTCACCCTTTGCCTTTCCGTTTCCAGAAGTTCTTCCGGATGCCCACCTGCTGCCAAAGGTTGAAATCGATCGCTTCTTTCAGGCATTTCTTCCAAAGAAGGCATGGGACTCAAAGGGACATCATATTCTGTCTCCTGCTGGTTCCCATTTCGTTTAGCCCAAGCTTCGATCTGCTCCGCTTCCAAAGCAGAAAGACCTCTTACTGGATCAATATCTATATGTAGAGCATCGACCGCTTTTTTTAAAGTAACTCCATAACGTCGAACAAGCCGATCATGGAAAGCCTGATTGCGAATGGCTTTAAATTGAACAAAAGTAACGCCCTCCGTAAGATCTATATCTCCTCCAGAAATATCGCGAAAGTTCACTTGATAAGCTTCACGAAACCTCCGATCTAATTCTTCAATCGTAGCGTCGTGGCGACGGCGCCTTCTCTTATCGCCTCTTGAACAGCAATTAATATTGTATTCTGTCAATTCAAATCGATCATCTTTGTAGACAACTACAGCCTCATCGCTAAATCGACTGCAGCAGCCTCCTAGCGCGGCATTGCCGTTTGCCTCAATTTCTACATGGGGAACCATGTGTGCCATAATCTACTCCTTTACCCGTACTTGGGCATTTCATTGGCAACACTTCTATTTGTAAAGAAATCTTTAATTTCTTGCAAAGGAATTCTAAAGAATTCACGTAAAAGCCCATAACCTTTTTCAAGACATGCCGTTCGTGACTCAAGAATCGTCTATTGGGCGGGTTCAACAGCCGATTCTTGAGTCACGAGCGGTATAAACTATTTGGCCCTGCCGACTCCAGATGGAGAAAAATCGAATTACTTTTATTTTCACATTTGATTTTTGCTTCCTCTCTCCTGTACAGTCAAAGAGGAGAATTGTGCATGACCCCTTCCCTAAACTACCCTCTTGAACAGCTCATGACGATTAAGAAAAATCGTTTTGACCAGGCTGTGAAAATTCTGGAAGAAAAAAAGGCGCTGCTGGACAAAGCGACCGCTAAGCTCTATGATGTTACGAGAGAAAGGGATGAGGTGCTCACCCACAAAAAAGCTAAGCTGGATCAATTAAGAAATGAGCTCGATGCGGGCACGACCACAGATAAGATCCAGCAAATGAAAGTGTATCTTAAAGTAGTCGATACCAAGTTATTAGAAAAAGAAAAAAAAGTTATAGAACAAAAAAAAATCGTTGAAGCAGCTCAAAAACAGGTAGATCTCGCCACAGAAGAAGTCTTTCAACGCAAGAAAGATTTAGAAAAATTGGAAATGCACAAAACGCAATGGCAAAAAGAAGTGCAATATGCTACAGAACAAAAAGAGGCCGTTGAACAAGACGACCAAGGATCTGCCACGTACGCTTTACGGAAAAAAGAAGCTGAGCTGAGAAAAAAAGAGAGAAAAAAGCATGACCACTAATCCTGTAAGACCGCCGCCGCCGCCAGATCCAGAATCTTCTAAAACCAACAAGGCCGATGGGAAAAAATTCCGAGAAGAGCTGCAAAAAGTTGAAAAGGTAAGGGAAATAGATCCCGATGAAGAGAGCCGCAAAAAAAATAAGCAGCTTGCCGCTCAGTTTGGAGATCAAGATGCGCCAACGGATGTGACTGCTATTCCTGTCGTCTCCCCCTCCCCTTTCGATGTGAATTTCTACAAAACATCTTCTTCTCAAGAATCTGTCGCAAAACCTTCGTCCGTCCAATCGAGAAAAGTGGCCGCGCCCTCTCCTACTCTTGACGCAACTGCGCTGCCCACTCCATCGCCCACTCCCGTTCCGAGCCCTGCTTATTCTCCGCCCCCGACAGTGCAGCCTACAGCTTCCCCTCAGCCGACACCCGCCTCGCAGCCTTTGCCCAGCTCGCCAAATTTTTGGCAAAGCGTCGACACGTCCAACAATACAACCAGCGCCTCGCAGCAAAGTCTTTCAGAATACACTCGCATGCCAAGCATCAGAGCACCGTCTCCGCAAAACAACGATGACGACCAAGACGACTACGAAAATAATGAATATCAGTACCAATATCAGCCTGGAGAAGAGAGCGATCAAAACAATCTTCCTGCGGAAAAAACCCCTCAAAAACCCTCTTCTGCTTTAGATCAAAATAATAAGCCGCAAAGAGAACAAACTCCTTCTGGAAAAGAAAAAGCTGGGGGAAGCTCTAACAAAAAGCAGACCGAACAAGCAACTGAAACAAATCCTTTTGCCAAAGAGATTCCCTCTAGCCAGCAGCAAGAAGAAAAAAAACCATCTCCTTCAAGCGGCGCCTCAACAACCACGACGCCTCAAGAACCTTCGGAGAAACAAACCGCTTCTTCAGCATCTGCCTCGACAGCCCCATCTCCACGCACCGATACTGAAGCAAAACCTTTTCCAACAACTGCGTCCTCGACGGCGAGTCCAAATGCCGGAGCAGCGACTCCCCCTTCAACCTTTCCACAAAGCGCAAATGCCGCAGAACAACAAGGAGAAACGACCGCCGCCCAAACGCCTGCTCAGCCCCTTACTGCTTCAACATCGCAAAAATCAGAAGCCCCCCCTCCCATGGCGCGGCCTGTCGGAGAAAAAACAGCGCCGATCTCTTCGACTTCCGATACAACAGCAGGACAAGACAAACAAGATCAACATGATCATAAAGGTGGATCTCAACCTGCAGCTCCCTCGATGCTGCCCCAATTTTCTCCCGACATTCAGCCTGCAGTTCAAGCGGCCGCAACGCAAGCCGCCTCTTACCTTAACCCCGATACCATGGCCCTTTTTCAGCAAATGGTCGGCACGATTTATGTGATGAACTCGCGTCCGGGAGTATCGACAACAGAAGTTCTTTTAAACTCCCCCGCCTTTGCTGGATCCAAATTTTTCGGGTCCACCATTACCATTGAAAAATATGCCACGGCGCCGAATGCGCTGAACATTCGGTTGACTGGATCCACGGAAGCGGTCAATGCCTTTAATCAAAACCTATCCAGCCTAGTGGCCGCGTTCGAACACAGTAAATTTCAATTTACCGTTCGGATTGAAACGGCTTACAAAATCGACAAAGTCGATCGGCCCGTTTTTCAAAGAAAAGGCAAAGGCGACGAAAAAGGGTCTAAAGATCCTAAGGATAGTCAAAAATGACCACGATGAAACCCGCCTCTCTCGATCAATTATGGACCATTAAAAAAATTGCCCCCGAACTGCAAAAGCTCAATCAAATTCCATTATTTGGAGGAATGAACTCCTTTGATTGGCCCCAGCTCGCGTCTCGGCTTGCCTCGCGGTTCAAACTCAAGTCCCTATCGCTTCAACCAGGAGGCCAAGAGTGGCTTGTAGCGGAAGACATACGAAAAGGTCTTGGCCACGATGCGGTGATCTTCCCTATTGATCTAGCTCCTCTCGGCTCGAGCGCCTATTGGATCATGCCTCAGCAAGAAATCAAAAAGCTAACCTCTTGGATGCTCAGCGGCTCGACCGAAAAACCTGCCATCACTTCCGATCTTTTACAAGAGGGATTTTATCAATATCTCCTCTTAGAAACGCTCGATGCCGCGTTCGAAATGGAGCCGCTCAATACGATCACTCCCATGCTGCATGAAGAGGCGCCTTTCCCCGAAGAGAAAGCCTTTTGCATCGATGTGACGCTCCAATTTCAGGAAAAAGCTTGCCACGGAAGGCTCGCGATCCCCAACGATCTGAGAGTGCATTGGGTGCAGCATTTCGAAAAGCTGAATATGCGCTCGGTTTCTCCTCAGATGGCTCGCGATATCGAAGTCGTGCTCGGCGTGAAAACTGGCTCTGTTTTATTAGCCCAAAGCCAATGGGAAAAACTGAAAAAAGGGGATTTTATCCTCTTGGATCGGGGAAGCTACGATCCGCGCCATGCAAAAGGAATCGCTTTCCTAACGTTAGGAACAACTTCTCTTTTTCAATTGAATATTGAAAACAATAAAATTCATCTGCTCAACTTTGCGTTTATTTATGAGGATGCCACAGACATGACAACAAATAACCCGCCTGAAGACGACATGTTAGAGGAAGAGTTTCCTGAAGAGGAGACAGAAGATACGGCTTTGTCTGAAGAAGCCACCCTTCCCGAAGAGGAAGCCGAAGCTGTCGGGATTAAAGAGACCCCGATCCAGATCACCGTCGAGCTCGCCCGCATCCGCGTGACTCTTGAAAAACTCATGCAGCTGGCTCCTGGAAACTTTCTCGAGCTTCCCATCCAGCCCGATCAAAGCGTTCTTCTCAGCGCGAACGGACAAAAAATTGGGAAAGCGGAATTGGTTTATTTGGGCGAGAATTTGGGTGTCCGCATTATAGAATTGGGATAATCAATGGATCATCTTCCAACGATTATCCAGCAATATCTTTCGCTCGGCCTTCCTCTATTTGAAGAAAGCTGCGTCAAAGACCCCCTTTTTTCTCAAGGAACCTATCAAGTCGAAGTTCAAGACAAAGCGTCCGCCTATTATCCTTTTTTGCAAATGCAAGACGATGGGCATCTTCTCGATTCATTTTGCACATGCAAAGTATCGGAAAGTGGACATGGATGTCCCCATCTTACAGCCGCTTATCTTCGCATTTTCAATCATACCAAAGAGCCGCTGCACATCCGCTTCCGCGATTCTTTGTGGAACCAGCTCTTTCAACTCTGCAGCAAAAAAGTCGGGTACGAAACAAGTTGCCTAGAGCAAAAAGAGAGTGCGGCATGTTGTTTTTCAAAAACAAAAAAGAAACTCTTTTCCATCGAAGTAAAAACTGAAAAAGCCCATCAAAAATTCAAAGAGATCGTCGCCCAGCGAATCCAAGAAACAGAAGAAACGTCGTTAAAATTTTCCAATCTATCCACCGAAGAGCTCGCCAGCTGGCGCTCTGGCAAAGCAAGCGCCGCGCTTTGCTATGAGCTCTCTTTTTGGTCCGATCTGGCCAAATGGCTCATGATGCTTCAAGAAAATAAACACCCCTACGAGATTTCGTTCCTAGAAACCGAAGGCTCCGCTCCTCACGAACTGACCATCTCTTTACCTGACGTCATCCTCTGGTTTTACATCGCAAGCGTGAATTGGCCTGCTATTATCCCCTCTTTGGCAAGCGTCCACTCTCCTCTCAAAGTATTTAGCGCTCAAGACAGCAGCATCAAACACGTCATTTATGACGAAGAGAAAAAGTGCCTGCTCATCGAACGCCTGCCGGACGATCAAATCAAAGAAAAACAGCGTGAACTGACTGGATATCCGGTGGGCCAAAATTGGATGTATGCGCCGCATAAAGGATTTTACCAAAAACAATCCAACCAATTATTTGCCGAAGGGATCATCCCTTCTGATCAAATGGCCGCTACCTTAACTTCCGCAGAGAAACAATTAGAGCCTTTTCTTTCCCTCTTTCCAACGCCTCTTGCGGCCCAATACCATTTGCGCTTTGATGCTTCAGGCCATTTGCATATCGAACTTTATGTATTTGCCTACGGCGATTTGCAAGAAGAAAGATCTTGCTGTTTTTTTCCTTGGGTTTATCTATCCGGAAAAAAAACATTTTATCGGCTAGACAATTGGATGTTTGAAGGCAAAGAGAAAATCATAGAGAAAACGCAGGTCGCCGAATTCGTCAACCAACACCGGCTTTGGCTTCATAATTTTCCTGGATTTCAAACGCATTTAGGGAGTTTAGAAGCTAGACTCACCTACGAGGTCAACGCGGAGCAAAAGCTCATCTTTGGTGCAAAACTCGACTATCCCGACCAATTTGAAGACACGATCGACTTAGGCCAATGGGTCTACATCAAAGGCCAGGGATTTTATATGAAAAGAGAAAGCCGAAGCCGATTTTTCCTTCATCCGGGCTTGACAGTGGAAGCGCACGCCATTTCCCATTTTATCGAGACGCATAAAGAAGACTTGGAACAAGTGGAAAATTTTTACCACGCCCATAGCCCTCTTGTCAGGGTGGGACTGCAGATCACGTTGACAGAAGAATCCTTCATCGCAATCACACCCAAATGGGAGTACAGTCCTGGCGTCGAGCCTTCCTCGATCCTCCTATTCGGCCATTTTCTGTATGAAAAAGGGAAAGGATTTTTCGAAATCCCACACTCCATGCGTCTGCCGGAGCGTTATCGAGAACCTCAAATTCTTTCTCCTGCGCAGGAAGCTCCTTTTCTCGCCTTTGAACTAGAGCCTCTAAAACCTTGGATCTATGAAATCGATCCCAGACTCAATAAGCCCGCCCACTTGCAGCTGAAAATCAGAAAAATTCAACGCAATAAAAAAACAAAAGGACAGCAGTGGCTCGTCGATTTGATTTATGAATCGGAACATGGATGGGTCGATATTTTTACTATTTGGGACGCTTTTGGACAAAAAAGAAAACATGTCTTTTCTCAAGCTGGACTATTATCCCTAAAAGACCCCAGATTCAACTGGATTCGGCAGCTGCAAAAAAGACAGATGGATCGGGCCAAGGGGATGATCCGCTTAAATACTTTAGAATGGATCAGGCTCAGCGTATTTGAAGAAATCCATCTGCCTCATGACGCCGAGGCAGAAGAGACCAAAAGCCTCTTAGATCAAATCGGCCGATTTGAAACAAGCCAGCTTCTCAATATTTCACAGCTCAAAGCCCATTTGCGCCCTTATCAAGAAACCGGACTGCACTGGCTTTGGTTCCTCTATTGCCATCGCCTCTCAGGTCTCCTTTGCGATGACATGGGGCTTGGCAAAACGCATCAAGCCATGGCGCTCTTGGCGGCCATTTCTTACGAAGACGAAGAAAGAGGCAAAAAATATCTCGTGGTCTGTCCCACATCTGTCATTTACCATTGGCAAGAACTCTTGCAAAAATTTCTGCCAGACATGCGCGTTTGCACGTATTATGGAATCGCCCGAACGCTGGATCGGTTTGAAACGGATTTTGATATTTTACTTACCTCTTATGGCATTTTACGCACAGGCAAAGAGGATCTGCGAGGGCTTTATTTTGAACTTGCGATCTTTGATGAGATCCAAATCGCCAAAAACCACCACTCGCAAACCCATGCAGCTCTTAGCCAAATCGATGCGCGGATGAGACTGGGTCTGACAGGAACGCCCATTGAAAATCGGATCCGAGAACTCAAATCCTTATTCGATATCATCCTCCCCGGCTACATGCCCTCAGATGCAGTCTTCCGAGATATGTTTGTGCAGCCCATTGAAAAAGCGAAAGATGAAAAGCAAAGACAGCTGCTGACAAAACTCGTCAAACCCTTTATTCTGCGCCGAAAAAAAAGCGAAGTGCTCCTCGACTTGCCCGAAAAAATGGAGATGATCTCGTATTGCGATCTTTCGCCAGAGCAAAAAAGGCTCTACAAAGAAGTGGCGATCAGCATGCGCGATACGGTGTACCGCGAACTGCAAGACGAGAGCAATCCAGTATCCTACATCCACGTATTTTCAGCTCTCTCTTCTCTCAAAAGGATCTGCGATCACCCCTCGCTAGTCGAAGGGCACGATCCAGCTCAAGCGCAGCAGTCGGGCAAATGGGATCTCTTCATCGAGCTGCTCTCGGAAGCGAGAGACAGCGGACAAAAAGTTGTCGTTTTTTCCCAATATCTTGAAATGATCTCTCTCATTGAAAAATACTTAAAGAAAAAAGGGATCGGCTTTGCTTCCATCAAAGGCTCGACCCGGGACCGAAGCGCGCAGCTCAAACGATTCCGGGAAGACCCCGCCTGCGAAGTCTTTGTCGCATCTCTTCTGGCAGCCGGCGTCGGCATCGATTTAACGGTCGCCTCTGTCGTCATCCATTATGACCGCTGGTGGAACCCAGCCAAAGAAAACCAAGCGACCGACCGAGTCCACAGAATTGGACAAAGCCGCGGCGTACAAGTCTTTAAACTTGTCACCAAACATACGATCGAAGAGCACATCCACGATCTCATCGAAAAGAAAAAAGGGCTGATTGAAGACATCATTGGCCACGATGAGTCCACCCACATCCAATACTTGAGCCGAGACGAACTCATCGCTCTTTTTGAAACCATGTTTACAGATGTTTAGCGGCTCTCTTTTTTCCAAACACGAAACTCTCTAGCAAGATATTCCTCTGTTATATGAGAAGGGAACTCTAAGCGGCCATCTTTTATTTTCTTGCCCACTGAATCTTCAGTTTCTCCCCTAAAGATTTCAGGCAAGACAGCTTCTTCATCAAACTGATTACGAATATAATTCAATAGTTTTATATTACGCTCCAATTTCTCTTCTCTATCCCCTATTTTTTGTATTAATAAATCAGGAAATCTTTCGAATCCTTGCTGTATGCGAAACAATTGTTCTTGGGAAATGAAATCTCCCAAGTCCCAATCTTCTCTCAGCTCCACGTCATTATGAAGACGCCCCACTAACTTTTCCCATTGTTGGATTTTCTGGTGATTGAATTCTTTGTTGACCAAGATCGATTCCAATGTGGCCTGCACATTAGCTGGAAATGATTTTTGCTCAGACAAAAGTTCTTCCACGCGAGGGGTTGTTGAAGAAGCAGAAGAGGCTCTACGAAAAATTTCTGCAATGATCGCTTGCATCTCGGGATCGTTTCTTTTTACACCAAATTTGACTTCAATAAACTGAATAACCTCATGATTAGACTTAAAAGAAACTGGACCAACTCCATAACTTATTCCAAGTTGCCGCAAAGCAGCTCCCTCTTCCTCAGGTTCTTCTTGTTGCTGGCGTTGATACTCTGCACGTTTCTGTTCTAACCACATTTCTCTTTGAGAAGCGTGGACCTTTGTTGCTTCACCAATAAGGAACATTGTTGACCAATCTTTTGCAAAAGGTTCCTTTTTAACAATCGTAAGGAAAGCCTGCAACTCTTTTTCTTCTTGTTTTTTTTGCTCAAATTGAGTTCTTTGCATACTCTTTTCATCTATTTCTTTCTGAGTAAATCCCTGACTTAAAAGATCAGCCCGATGCAGCTCTGCTCCAACATCGTGCGCGCCCTTTTCTTTGATTTCTTTTTTACTCTTCTCGCTCAAAGATTCAAACGCTTGTCCCCCAGAATATTTTTCCACTTTCTCTATGACAGCCTTTTTTTTAGGTGAAAAATGAGGATCAACTTTAAGAATCTCCGAAAATAAGGCGTTCATATTCTTTAAACAGTTCCTTTGCTCTTGCGTATTTAATTTATCAAAAGCATTTTTATCATTCACAACATTAAAAACAAATTGATACAAATCTTTATCATGTGAAATATCTGAACGATGAAAAAGCCGCTGAGTTACACTTTTTGTTTTCGTTTCTAAATCAAACGATCTCAACCTTCCTAATGAACTCTCTTTTTTACAAAATGCATCCTTAAAAAATTCCCATTCCTTTTCATTCATTCCTTCTGGCATAGAACCTGACGAACCAATCCCCGGCATAAAAACCTCAACAAACCAACTTTTACCCAATAATACCAATTAACAGATTAACGTTAAAAATATTATTTTTAGACAACTTAAATTAATAATAATCAGAAAATTACTAATTTTGATTTTAAAAACATCAAATCTTAATAAAACACCAACTAAACCTTGATTTATTTAATTTGCAATAAGATAATATAACCAAAACAAGGAGGCTTTATGATAAAGACCGATTTCTCTTACGCAAACCTTCAAACTAAAGAAGTTATTCCTCCCTCTAAATTTCAAATTGATCCTTATAAGGTATCCCAAGTCGCAGCTGTTGCTTTTGCTTTGCTTGCGGCGGCTGACATCGTCTTACGTTTAGGACTCTCTTTTGGCTCGCTTGGTTTGATTGCCACTCCTGTCGCCTGGATAATCGGCGGAGGCGTTTTAGTCATTGGCATCATCTTTGTCGCAGGCTTTTACTACTTTCAAGAAAGAAGCCATCAAAAAAATTATAAAGCCCCCGAAGAGCTCCAACGACTTAAAGAAGAAGCTATTGAACTAAGCTTTGACGAACTTCTTCGAGAGCACACATTAAATAATTTAATGACGCACATTTACAATGGATCCGAGCGCTCTTTATCTCTCGTTGCCCTGCAGGAAAAATTTCAACGCTTTGCCCAAGAAACTTTTGATTTTGACTCTCTTAGAAGAAACTATGATTTAGATCAGCTTGTCAAATTCCAGATTGTCGACCAGGAGTTTGTCTCCTTCCTACGCTCTTTAGAAAGAAAAATGGATGCGGTTCAAAAAAAATATCAAAAAGACATTCGCCAGCTAGAGAAAAACTACCCGCTGCGGCTGAGCCAAATCAACACAGGCATTTCGAGCGTCTACGATTTTTTCACAGATAACTATAAAATTGCCCGCACATGCATCCAGTACGGAATGAATGCAGCCGACCTCCCTAAACTACAGCAAATCAAATACAGCCGAGCTGAGGCTCTTCTTAAAAATGAGCTGAAAAACGCCTATGCAAAGATTCAAGAAGAGTACCGCAATAGATGCCAAGATTTTTTCATTTCACGGACAGAAAGCACCTCTCAAGATGGGTTAGAGCTTGAAAAAGCCGCAAACGACTAAATACAAGCTACTTAAAAAGCTCAGTAAAAATAAGTCGTAAACTCAGGGCCGCTTCGGTATAATCTAGGCTTACCTTTTTTAAAAAATACGAAAATGAAACCCAAAATTGCACTTGTCGGTCGTCCTAATGTAGGGAAATCGGCCCTATTTAATAAAATCTGCCAAAAACGAGTCTCGATTGTCGACGAGCAAGAGGGAATCACTCGCGATAGGATTTATGCCGAAGCGGATTGTTTTGGCCGCCCTTTTCTTTTGATCGACACAGGGGGCATCGATGCGCAGGCCGACCATCTTCCTTTTAATGAGGAAGTAAGAAGACAAGCCCAGATAGCTATTGAAGAAGCGGACGCCGTCATTTTGGTCGTCGATGGACAAACCGGCCCTCTTCCTCTAGATCTAGAAGTGGCAAGGCTTTTGCTCAAGCACAAAAAACCCGCCGTTCTCGCCGTCAACAAAATCGACCACCTCCAGCAAGTCCCTCAGATCCACGCGTTTCATTCTCTTGCCATCTCGCACCTCATCGCCGTTTCAGCCGTACAAGGATTTCAAATTGCAGAGCTCATCGAAGAGACTCTTGGCCTCCTTCCCCAACAAGAAGAAGAGCCAACACTTCCCTCCGAGCCCATAGCTCCCAAATCGATCCGCATTGCGATTGCAGGCAGACCTAACGTCGGCAAATCTACGCTCCTCAATCAACTCCTCGGAGAAAACCGAGCGATTGTGAGCCCCGTTGCAGGCACAACTCGCGACAGCATCGACGTGGACATCTCTGTCGACGGACAAAACTACACCCTCATCGATACAGCCGGGATCCGCCGTAAAAAGGCAGAAAAGGAAGTCGTCGATAAATTTGCAGCGATTCGCACCCAAGAGGCCCTCGAGCGCGCCGATATCTGTCTTCTCGTCCTCGATTCTCACGAAGGGATCACAGCGCAGGAAAAAAAGATCGCCGGCATGATCGAAGAGCTCGGCAAAAGCTGCATCCTCATCTTCAACAAATGGGACCTTGTCAAAAATCTCAAGATGGAACATGCGATGCGCGGCGTTAGAGAAGCCGTCCCTTTTCTCACCCACTGCCCTACTCTTTTTCTCTCCGCAAAAAGCGGCCGCAACCTCGACAAAATCTTCCCCGCAGTCCTCGAAGCCTGGCACGACAGGCATAAACGGATCGGCACCGGCATGCTCAACAAATTCATCGAGTCCTGCCTCCAAAAATACCATCCTCCCCTCATCACAGGAAAACGGCTGCGCATCTACTACATGACCCAAATCCAAACCGACCCGCCCAAATTCGTCGTCTTCGTCAACAAACCCGATCTCATGATCGATACCTACAAAAAATACCTCATCAACCAGTTCCGAGAAACGTATCGCTTCAGCGGCTGTCCTCTCTTCTTCGAACTGCGCGGCAAAGAAAAACAACAAACCGAAGAAACCGAAGCTTCCCCCGTCTAACGCCTTCATGGGGCTTCGCCCCAAGCCCCATTAAGGGACTTCGTCCCTTAAAACCCTGGTTATTTGCTGGTAAAATAAAAAGTTTGCTATAAGACACTTAGAAAATCGAAAAAAGATGATCTTATGAAAATTCAAATGCTATTTTTTCAACTGGCCCTTTTTAGCTCTTTATTATTCGCTGAAAGCTGCAATGAGCAGGTTTCAGAAACCCTAGGCTACATGATCGGTAAAAATCTTCAGCGTCTCGATGTGCAATTAGATCTGGATAAGGTCGTTGAAGGGATGTATAACGCCTCGCTTGAAAAAGAGCCTCCGATGACAGAAGAAGCATGCATCCAAGCTATTGGGGCTATGCAAGAAAAAAACAGTATAGCTCAAGGGAAAAAAAATCTAGAACAAGCCAATATTTTTTTAGCTGATCAAGCAAAAAAAGAAGGGATGATCACGCTGGAATCTGGCAAAGTACAATATTGCGTTCTTAAAGAAGGCCTGGGAGAAAGCGTGCAAGCTCATTCAACTTCTCTAATTCGTTATAGCATTAAAGAGTTAGAAGATCTTTCATTCGGTCCTTCAAAAGAAGGCTGGCTCAATTTAAGCGAGATCATTCCAGGACTACAACTAGGAATAGTTGGAATGAAAGAAGGAGAACAAAGGATGATTTATATTCACCCCGAGCTTGCTTATGGAGAGCTGGGAGGTTTTATTCTGCCTTCAAATCTTCTAATTATTTTTGAAGTCGAAATCTTAAAGGCACATAAGACTGAATAGGCGCTATGCGCAAAAAGCTTCTAAAGTAACCGTTAGAAAATCTCTATTTTTATATTTTTTTATGATTTTTTTGTGCTGCTTTTGGTATTGCTTTCTCAATCGATGAGTTTCTGGATGAGTAAAATCTGCTACAAATCCTGGCAGAGGTAAAATAGGATAACTCCACTCCCAGAGATCTTCTGGCTCAAGAGGACTAAGCAACGCCTGAATAGATTGGTATTCTTCTTCCAAGTTAGAAAAACCATGAGCAGGAAGAATTTTCTCCTCTAGAGAAACCTCTTTCGCCTCTTCAATCTGAATTTTTCTCGAAAATAGTTGAGCATTATGCCTTCCATAACCCAAAACTATACCTAAAAGAACATGATGATTCTGAAAAACTTCCCGCATCAGATCGGAAGATGCTAGGCAGCGAGAAAGTACGATATCGGGCGTCATCTCAACACCTAACAACTGCCTAAAAACATCAATATTCTCTTCAACTATCTTGAGAAAATTTCGTTTATTAATTATTGCAACAGTGACATAATCGTCACATCTATTTTCAACAATAAAAAATTGAGAAGAAGAAAAAAGATGGCTATATTTTTTCCAAACATCCCATCCTTTATTTATTTTAATATTTTGTACATGTAAACAAGCGGACAGTTCGATAATATTGGTCAGCGGCATTCTCTGCGAATAATTTGGCAAGGCAAACGAACAGATGCTCATGGGTTTGTCGCCAAACAGAACATAAGCGCCCCCAGAAAATTGTAATTCGAAAAAAAACGCCTCTAAAACCTCTCTATCTTCTTTAGAGATCTTGGCTAACGTTTTAGAAAAAGATCTTGAGCGGGGCCAGCCTGTTTGGTAGATCAATAAGAATCCAACTAAACTCAATAAGACAAGTAGAAAAGCTTTCTTTTTCATGCCAAATTTCATACTCTATATTCTTTCAAAGGACCTAAAGATATATAAAATCTCAGGCCCTCATCGATTTCTTTTTAACGATGTCCACAGTTGCTACATTGGTTAGCATACCATTTATTTTCATGTTTACATTTCGGACATGTCCAGCCAAATTTAACTGCTGCTGAAGTATATAGCCCATCAGAATCTGCATAAATAGCATCAACAGGAATCTGCTGATTGTCTAACCAAATAAAAATCCCGTCAGGAAGAAGGGAAATTTGATTTGGATGTAGATAAATTTTATCAGAAGGCGAACTATCTTGCTTCCCACGGCAAAAGCCTTGAGAAACACAAAAGACACCCAAAAATGAAATAAAAATTTGCAAATATCTCATTAATTACTCCTTAATGTAAAAATTAATAATTCCAATACAGAGACCGAATACGACATTCTATAAATCGGAGCGTCTCATAACAAAGATTTATTTTTACAAAGTAAATATTTTCTTTTTTTTCGCACTCAAAATAATCCCCAAAATCGACGTAGATTTTTATTGGGATAAGCAAAGCCCCATAAAAAAAGAGGGCGAGCTCTTGATAATTTTCTTCGAGTTTATTGGCTGTCGGATTTATGCTGAGGTTAGGTGTCTTCTATGCAAATTCCCCGGTCGCGCGCCGTTTCTTTTTTCCCTTTCAAAGACGAGCTTCGAGGATATAGCTTTGGGTTTCTTCGCGACGACATGTTAGCGGCTCTTGCGGTAGCGCTCATGACGATTCCGCAATCGATCGCGTATTCCTTGCTAGCGGGGCTCCCTCCGGTCGCGGGGGTATTTTCCGCTATTTTTGGAACGATCTTCACGGCGCTTTTGGGTTCATCGAGACATCTTGTATCGGGGCCCAGCACGGGCGTTGCCATTTTGATCCAAACGTCGATCAGCGACATTTTGTATAATTATTTCCCTTTGGTAGCCGGGGCGGAAAGAGAGCTGTTGACGCTGCAAATTTTGGGGCAAATTGTTCTGGTGATGGGGCTGATCCAGATCGCGGCAGCTTTTTTCAATGTGAGCAAATTGCTCCAGTTCGTCAGCCGGCCTGTGGTGCTCGGCTACTTTGCAGGAATCGTTGTCGCGATTGTCGTGGCGCAGATGTTTTATTTTTTTGGCATCCCTTCCATTGAAGGAGACCAACCGATTTTAATCAAAGGAATCTACTTTTTCTTGACTCTGCAGCAGGTAAATTGGGGCAGCGTAGGCGTCGGGCTCGTGGGCTTGATTTTTTTAATCGCTTTTAAAAAGAAGTTCCCCAACTGGCCTCATGCGCTGGTCATGCTTGTGTTGACATCTGCTTTAGTCCAAGGCATTCATCTATGGCTTCAAGAGCCGCTGATCCCTACACTGAGCAAGTTTCCCTTAGGAAATCCTTTTCCCGCACTTACTTTCCCCCTGTTGGATTTATCTTTGCTCAACAAAGTGTTTCCTGCTGCCGCTGCGATCGCTTTTTTAGCGATTTTGGAAGTGTTTTCCATTTCCCGACACATTGCAACGCTCAGCGGCCAAAAACTCTCTGTCAATCAAGACGTGTTTGGACTTGGCGTCGGCAATACCATTTTGGCTTTGATTGCAGGGGCCATGCCGGCATCCGGCAGCGCTTCGAGATCCTCTTTAAATTACCGCCTTCACGCTAAAACACGCATCGCGGCTATTTTAAGCGGTCTTTTCGCTACACTCATCCTCTTTTTCTGCTGGCCTCTCGTGCAGATGATCCCGCTGGCCGCTCTAGCGGCTCTTTTGATCTCAACTGTCCCGATGCTCATGAACCTCCATGAGATCAAACTCTCTCTTAGAGCAACAAGAGAAGACGCCTGGGTCTTTTTTCTGACCTTCATCTCGTGTCTGATCTTTAGCCTCGATGTCGCTTTCTTTATCGGTATTGTTATCTCTATTGGCAATTTTCTTAGAAAATCCTCTACGCCTCATCTACTCGAGTATGCCTTCAACTCAAAAGGACGCCTGATGATCATCAACCCACAAGAAGATGTTCACAGAAAAGTCCGCATCATCGGGATCGCCGGCGAGCTCTATTTTGCTTCTGCCGATGTATTTCAATCCGCCCTTCAATCAGTCGCCGAAGACCGCTATGTACAAGCCATCGTTCTCCGGCTGAACACCGTCTACAATATGGACGCCTCCATGTGCCTTGCCATCATGGCACTACACGATCTTCTCAAATCCACCGGCCGCTTCCTCGTCATCAGCGGCGTTACAGAGGAAGTCTGGCACGTCTTCCATCGCGCCGGCCTCGTCAAGCAGCTCGGTCTCGACAACCTCTACTTCACAGACGAAAGCAACCCTCAATTCTCCACCTGGAAAGCCTGCCTGCGCGCTCAAGAGCTGATCCATCGCCACGCCGAGCAAGACGCTAAAAATGAATAAGTCGTGTTGGGTATCCCCCCAAGAAAAATTCTTACTTTTGGATATATACCGTTCGAACGGTATATGTAAAAAATAGGCTCATTTGCGACAATCTTTTTTCGAATGAATAAAATCCAAAAAGGAGACCGTTTATGTCAGACAAAAAACCATTCTTAGGGGCGATTCTTTTAATTTCTGGAACCGCTATCGGAGCTGGGATGCTTGCCATTCCAGTGGCTACTTCTTTCGCGGGTTTTTTCCCTTCTCTTGTCTTACTCACTCTGGTTTGGTTTTTTTTCTTCCTCACAGCATGGTTGATGCTCGATGTAAATCTCGCTTGCGAAAGAAATGTGAATTTCATTGGCATGGTCAGCCATTGCCTAGGCAAAGGCGCGAAGATCGTCTGCTGGATCACCTATCTCTTGCTCCTCTACTCCTTAAATGCTGCATATATTTCTGGGAGCTCATCTCTTTTCATCCAAGGCATCGGATCTCTCACTGGATGGACGCCCCCTCAATGGGTAGGCCCGCTTTTACCTTTTTTTCTTTTCGGGATTTTTGTCTATTTAGGGACAAGGGCTGCCGACCGGGCCAATCGGATCCTCATGGTTGGATTGATTGCATTTTATGTCCTGCTCGTCTGTTTTCTCTCTCCGCGCGTGGAAACGAGCAACCTACTCCCTTTCCACTTTTCATCCGTCTGGCTTTCGCTGCCTATTTTGTTCACTTCCTATGGCTTCCATATCATTATTCCGACATTGACGACTTATCTCAACCATGATAAAAAAAAACTGCGACTTGCGATTTTTATCGGCAGCCTGGTTCCTCTCATCGTCTATATACTTTGGGAATGTTTGATTTTAGGCGTAGCTCCACTCGAGGGAGAACATGGACTGCAAATGGCCTGGAAAGAGGGTGATTCTTGCGTAGTGCCGGTCGAGTATGCTCTGCACAATCCTTTGATTGGCACGCTTGCTAATCTCTTTTCTTTTTTTGCGATTCTCACCTCCTTTTTAGGCGTTTCCCTCAGCCTTTCCGACTTTCTCGCAGAAGGGCTCAATATGAGAAGGTTTACTTGGGGAAGAGAGTGCGCATGCCTTCTCACCTTCATCCCTCCCCTTTTTTTCGTCTATCTCTATCCGAAAGGATTTATTATGGCCCTGCAGTACGCCGGGCTTTTTGTCGCTATTCTCCTCTGTATTTTCCCAGCTCTTATGGCATGGACGCTGCCCCAGTACAAATCCGTATCGAGAAGATTGCTTCTATATGCCATCATCCTAGCCTCTTCTCTTGTCGTGCTTTCAGATTTCATCACAAAATAATTAAGAGAACAACATGGCCGCACCGCTCATCCGTTTAGAAGTCAATTGGCAAGGAAGCTTTTTATATGGAGAAAAACATCCTATCGCCAGCGTAGAACTCAAACAAGACCATTCTAGGCAATTTTTTTTGCATCTTCTAGCCAAAATCAATAATAAACTCCCTCCTGAAGAAGAGCAGCCCTTATCCTTTACAGTAAAACAGCAAAGCGACAACTACGTACGAAAAAGGAAAACTTATCTTTATCGGCAATTCGATTGTCCAGCGGACCTTATCAAAGAACTCAAACTTTCTCTCAATGTTCGGGTGCGCGGAAAAAAAACTTCCTCACAAAATGTGAATCAAAGACGCACCACCGTCACTCAAATCACAGTTCCTCTGTCGGACATTCCCGCATTAGATCCTTTAGAAGCGTATCAAATCAACATCACTCATGCAAAAGATCATCTGCAAGCTTGCCTCATCAAAAAAGTTCATACAGCAGCACTGCCCCTTCTTATGCAAGAAGCAGATCCTCCTATCGGACTGCAAAAGGCGAATGAACAAGAAGCGGAAATAGAGAAGGAGCCTGAGTGGGATGTTTGTTCTTACGTATGTTCCCTAGCCCTTTTTTAAAGGCAGATACTTGTCGCTTAAGGCAGGATCGAATTTAAACTCCTGCCCATCGACTATAACGGTCGGATAGACCCATTTTTCATCATTTTCTCGAAGAAGACGATCGCACCCCATGATAAATCCTTTCACAAAACCGTAGCGCTGCATGGCAAGCTGCATATAGCGAGAGCTACTGGGACGGAAAGAGCTGCGAGGCCCGTCGACAGGAGAAATCACCTCTTGATGGAAGCGGATCACTGCATCTGCGACCCTCGTAGCTAAAGAGGAAACTTGAGCCTGCGCGCGTTTAGGCGGAATTTTCAAATCGCTATCGCGTCCCCAAGGCTCTTGGAAATGGGGGCGGGCAAAGAGAGAAGAAGAAAAAAAAAGGATGATCAAAAAATTAAAACGCATGATCCAACATAAGGACGGGAAATAATTTTGAGTCATTAAGAACAGCCGATGCATTTGTCTCATAAATCCGCTCGTTATAATATTTGGCTTCCTGGCCGGCGCCATAAATACCGCCAAAATACCAACCTGCCTCAAAACTTAGTGTAATAATCCCTGCGGCCACATTTCCTCTATGAAAAAATTGATAGGCGGCAGCTAAAAAAAGGCCATTGAGAAAAAAAGCCGTCACCGCCGATTTTTTCTGTCCTATATAAAGGTATCCTGCTCCTGGAAGAAAGGCATTGAGAAGCTGCGCTTTGGCCACCGATTTTTTATTTGCATAATAGCAGTCTAAAAGCCTGTCAAGATAGGAGGGGTGGATAAAATGTTCATTGATTTGCTCGATCGTACACAGATCGCCCGTTCGAAGCGCTGAAGAGATTGTGAGCTTTTCGCCAGTGGCTGGAAAAGTGTTTTGGATAATTTCTAAAATCCTCTGCTGTTTTTCAGGATTTTCCATCTCGCGATAGCATTCATAAAGGATCAGCAAAAGATCATGGTACGCTGGAAACGATTTATCTACGTGGGCGAGTTCAGTTTTTTCAAACTCTTCTGTCGCCTCATCATAGCGCTTGCCCAAAAAGAAACAAAAGACGATGTCGTATTGGATTTCCAACTTTCTTGAACTGTCGGAAGAGACTAAAATTTCCGCTCGTTTAAATGTAGACACTGCGCGGTAAAGATCTAGCTGGTCGGCAAAAGCTCTCGCGATAATGTACTCTCGGCCCCAATCAGTGCTACGCTCTTCAGAAGTTAATGGAGGAAACGCCCCTTTTAACGTCTCAAAATACTGATCTTGAATCTCATACGACACTCTCGGATCGATGCGGTCTACGACGCGATAGCAAGAGGCGAAAAATAAACAGAGTAAAATGGCAGTATATTTATTCATCATCTACTGTTTTGATCATCTCCATCCCCTCGTCAAAACCATGCTCTAGGTAAGGAGATCCTGCTTGATCGCGGAAAAATTCTTCTTGCGCCTTAGAAATTTTCTTCATGTCATCGAGAGAATCGAGAATGTGGGGACGAATAAAAATGACCACGTTGGAGTTATTATCCAAAGAAGTCTCAGTAGAAAACGCTGCTCCAATTAAGGGAAGCCCGCCTAGGCAAGGAAGCCCTGTAGAAGTTTTCTCTTTAGTTGTTTGAATTTGTCCGCTGAGAATCAAAAAGTTGTTGTCAGGCACGTGGACTGTTGTCTGCATTGTCGTTTTTGTCGTAGTGATCCCTTGCAAAGTGGTCGTTCCATTGCTCAATGTCGTCACTTGGTTTTGCGTATTGCCAACAGTAGAACTTTGATCAAAAGCAATATCTAAAGTCACAATATCTGAATTGCCAAGAACAGGGGTAATCGTCAAACTCATCCCGATATCCCGATATTCGATGTTTGTTGTGTTGACCGTATTAGTACTGGTGTTGCTGACAAAAGACCCTGTAAATGGAATATTTTGACCGACAAAATAAGAAGAGGTTTTGCTATCTTGCGCAATGACTTTAGGATTCATCACAATGGCCGTTTCACTTTCTGTTTGCAAGGCGTTGAGAAGCGAGCCGAGAGTCAAAAAGGTTTGGCCATTATGCCGAATCACTTCACCAATAATGCCTAAATCGAATCCTGTCGGAGAAAAGGGAATCAGCTGGGGAACTGGAATGGTTGAAGTAGCTGCGTTTGTCGTCCCTGTCGTTGTGGCTGTAGGCATCGTTCCACCCGGGTTAATATTATTCAACCCTTGAGAGAAAGAGTCCAAAACAGCAGGAGAAGCGGAACTTGGGATCGGGTTGTTTATACTGCCGGAAAACTTGTCTCTATACTTGTATTTACCGCCCCATTCCAGCCCGAACGACAAGGAGTTAATGAGCGATGTCTGAATGACAAGCATTTCAATAAAGACTTGTTTTAAGGGAATATCCAAGCTCTTGATCAGCTCGCGCAGGCGCACCAGGGTCTCTTGATCGCCTGAGGAGAGAAGCGAATTCGTCACTTCCAGCCACTGGATCGAATTGATTGCGTTCAAAAGATTTTGGTTCACAGCGGCTGAAGTAATCGTCAAATCTTTTGCAATTTGACGCAGCGCTCCTTGAATCTCATCGCCCTTATGGAACTGGAGCTTATAGACGAGGAAACTTGTATTTTCAATTCCTTCAATCGGGTTATCCCCGCCGATCGTTTCACTTGGGGCCAAATTCTGCGGAATATCGAATGTTTTGAGAAGCTCTTTGAGCTGCGTCAGAGATTTTTCTGTCCCTGTAAACACAAGCGAATGAGTTTTTTCCACCCATCTGGCCGACGAAATCGTATTGAATAAATCGGTATCGCAAAGACCGCTCGATTTGACGCCTTCGGCGAAATCCTCAAGCAATTTGATCAGATCGGGCCCCTTCACATAAAGCAATGAGTAGAGATAAAACTGGCTCGGCCCTGCGCAGCAAACGCCGCTTTCCTGAGCTTCTGCAGAACAAGAGCTGGCCGTATCGAATTTCTCAACGAGCTTTTGTACTTTTGCCAGAGCATCTTCCGGCCCCGTAAACATCACCGAATTGGTCTCGCTGATGTATTGCATGCTTGCTAAAGCCGCCACAAAATCCGTTTCCGAGGTGCCCGATTTTTTTAAGTCGGCCACAATTTTATTGATTGCGCTCACGATCTGATCTCCAGAGGCAAACTGGAGTTTGTAGAGGAAAAAGGTCGTTTTGCCCAAGTGCTGGATCGTTTTTTGCGAAGCGACGTCGACATCTTTAATGAGCGTTTGGATCTTTTGCAGAGCCTCTTCCGTCCCCGTAAAGATAATCGAATTGGTGCTATCGACATATTTCATCGACTCAATTGTCGACAAAAAGTTTGAATCGGCAAGCTGGGAATTTTTTAAATTTTCACCGATGTCGCGAAGCGCCTTTTGAATCTTCGCCGCATCCAAATTTTGAGGCTTATAGAGATAAAACTGGTTGCGGGCCAATACTGCAGCAGCAGGCCGAGGGTAGTCGTATTTAGCAAGTAAATCTTTCGCCTCTTCAATCGCTTTCACATCGCCTGTTAAAAGGATCGAATTCGTCTCTTTGACGTAGCGCATCGAATCGATAACTTGGATCAATTTGGTATCGATCATGCCAGATTTTTTCAAATTGTTCGCCAAATTCTCCAAATCTTCTTCGACCAAATCGCCAGTCGTATTTTGCAGTCGATAAAGAAAATATCCCGAAGCCGCATAAGCTGAAGAGATATCATAATTGGCGATCAACTGTTTGACCTCTTCCAGCGTATCTACGCTTCCTGTCAATAGAGCCGAGTTTGTCCCTTGGATATAGCGGATCGATTCCAGCGTGTGGAGCAATTTGGGATCTGCAGCGCCCGATTGCTTTAAGTTATCGACCAAATTTTTTAGCGACTCTTCCAAAACAGAGGTCGTCGTATTTTGCAACTTATACACATAATAGCCGACTCTTTTCACAGAAGCGGCTGAAACATCTAACGTCGTGAGCACCTCTTCCACCCGTTTTAATGACGGAGCATCGCCAGTAAACAAAAGCGAATGGGTCGACGGGATCCATTTTACGCTCTGCAACGAGCGGAGCAGACCTGGATCTGCCAGATGGCCCGATTGCAAATTGTGCTCCATCTCTTTCAAAGAAGAGATCAGCTGCTCGCCTGACTGATGCACGGGCTTATAGATAAAAAACTGACTGCTAACCGGAGCCGAAACCTGAACTCCCTTATCCAAGAGAGGAAGGATCTCTTGCACCCTTTTTAAAGCAGCGTCCGATCCTGTAAAAAGGAGCGAATGGCTCTCCGAGATGAGCTGCATATTTTCAATCGTCTCAACCAGCCCGTCTGCATCGATATGGGCTTTTTTCAAATCCGCGGCAAAGTGTTTTAAGGAAGCTTCGATATCATGAGGCGAGGCTTGCTGGATCTGGTAAAGGAAAAACTGCTCTTGTCCAATCGCCTTAGAAGAGCCGTCCGATGTGTCAATCGTCAAAAGCAGCTCTTTAACGCGCCCGAAAGTAGACTCTTCCCCTGAAAAAAAGAGCGTATTCGTCAACGGATTGACCTTCGCGCTTTCCATCGTATGAAGAAGCGCTGGGTTAACACCTTTCGTCCCCTTTAAATTTTTAGCCATCTCGTGAATGGCCATCTGCACTTCTTTAGGGCTTCTATGCTGCGGTCTAAAAATAAAAAACGCGCTGCTCAAAACCGCTCCTTGCTTCGGAGCGACATCTAAAGCCGGCAAAAATTCTTTTAACTTTTCAATCGACTCTTTGGACGCAATGAACAAAATAGAATTGGTCTCATGCACCAGTTTTGCCTGATTCAGCGACTCGATCAGATCAAAATCCAGCACACCAGCGTGTCTTAAGCTCGACGCAATATCTCTAAGTCCTTGGACGACGCTCTCTCCCGTAGCATGCTCAATTTTATAAACGTAAACATTATCCGCCTTGAATCCATGGCGCCCCAAATCCCCTTTTTTAGGAACAATGTCCAACCGTTTTAAAACCGCCACGGCCTTTTCATTCAAATCAGGCGTCGACACGATATAAATCGTGCGGGCCAGCGGCTGAGGCACCATAATAAAGGGACTTCCTCGCACAATAGGATCCAAAATTTGAGTCGCAAGTCCAATCAAAAATTCTGCCGAATTATGCTTCGTCTCATACGTTTGCGTCTCAATATTCGCATACGGCATATCTAAATTTTCAATCAAAAGAGCCACTTTCTCAACGTTTGCCGTCACGTCAGTTAAAATCAGCTGTTTTGTCTCCGGCGACACATCTAAAATCGACTCTTTTGAAATCATCGGCCGAATAATGGCTGCGACCGACTCCGGCTTCAGCATCTTCACCCGAAATAGTCTTGTCACAATCGGAGAATTCCCCTCTCCTCGATTATGAAGCATCAGTTTTGCAATCTGCTTCACATCCGGGTTCTTATGGATCACTAAGTTATTGTCCTGCTCGAGCAAGCTCAGCCCATGAATGCGCAGCAGCTGAACCAACGTCGCCATGACATTTTTTGATGTCATCGGCCCTTCAGAAACGACGGTCACATTGAAATTCAGATCGGTTTCGTTAAAAATAAAATTGACACCGCAAATTTTACTCGCAAAGCGGATGTATTCGATAATGGAAAGCGTATTGTAATTGATGGTATATCCATCTTTTGAATTGATCTTCATCAATTCATCATGGACTGTAATCGGAGAGGCCAAAGGCAGTTCTTCTACAATCGCAGCTTCTTCCACAACCGGCGTTTCCATAGGCAATACCGCCTCTTCAACGGAAGAAGAGTAGGCCGCTGCTGCAAAAAACACAAAAAATAAACTAGCTGAGATCCAAGTACAATTCATAAACTCAACTTTTCACACTCAAAAGCGCACGTTCAAATTTTTATCGCTATTACCATCTCGCGAGCTTTACACCCTTCTATACTATCCTCTCAGAGAAATTGATGCAACAGGTATGCAAACACTTAGAGATAACATCAGCAATCCACCCGCCCTCTCAAGCAGAATCCATCTTGTCCGCATCGTAAAATACCATTTTAATTAATGCAATGAACAACTACGCAATTCTTACCGCTGTCAGTTGAAGGGCTCCGCCCTTCAACCCGCCAAAAGGCTGACGCCCTCTGGACTCCCTTTTGTTTTTATACCGTTCGTGACTCAAGAATCGGCTATTGGACGGGTTCAAAGCGCCAAAAATCGAATGCGGCAAAGTGGGCTAGTATGAGGCAATACAATCCACTTTGCCGCATTCGATTTTTGGCAGCTTTAAACCCGTCCAATAGCCAATTCTTGAGTCACGAACGGTATACATAATGTATATAGTAGTTCCAGTTGAAAGACACCCTAAGAACCTTTCAAGCGGAACCACTATGTTACCCCATGTTAAAAATCGAGGAATCCTTGGTTTGTGGACAGCCTCTTAGGTGTGGAGGAGCGCAATAGGATCTGTCTCAATACGGTCTCCATTTACAGTATATAAGAGTCGATTCTCATAAATCTTTGGGCCGCGATGGATCGTAGCTGTATTAAATACGCTTATATCATACCGATCCCCTTCTAAGACTCTTTCGGGATTAGCTTCCGTGATTTCTGTAATTTTTTTCATCGCCGTCCGAGAATCCCTATCGTTTGCTAAGAACTCATCATACTCTGATTTTGTCGAATAAAAAAACTGGGAGGTACTACCTTTAAAAGCAATCGTCACCCGCAATCCTTCAGGTTTGGACAAAGAGGGGCTCCAGCTTCCGTCAATATGCCAATCTGGAGAATTACTAGCTATTGCAAGTTGGCATGAAGTGATCTTGTTTTGATCCAATTGATTCATAACCCGGGATAAAATTTTGGTAGCTTTTTCTACATTTTCACTATCTAATCGCTCTTCATTAGAGACGCGTCCCAAATGCTGAATCTTATGATTTTCAAACGCGCTCACCAATTCTCTATAAGTTAATCCATCTAAAAAAATCTTTTCTTCTTCACTTAAAACACTAACAAACAAAAAAGGTTTTTCGCCTTTTCTAATCTTTTCAACAGCTTCTTCAATTGAAGAGCTTCTCAGAGCGTGCCTGTCTACAAAAAAGGGGCTGGGGGAAGAGACTTCGCCTTGTTGAACGTTCATTGCAAGACTTTGACCTCTGAAATCCGATCTAGAATGTATTCCCCCTCTAGATTCCAAAGGTTCTGTTACTTTGTTGGTGTTAGATATAAAATAGGAAGAACTTTGTTCAATTGTTAAACTAGACATTTTTTACCCACGTTTTACATAAATTAAAGTGAACGGTCAATCGTCTCTCCAAGAAGATTAGCGCAGCCTTGGCAACTACATAGCGGCTCATGATCTGATATAATTTCCAGGCTGGGCAGAGGTGAACCCTGTGGCCTAATGGCATCCAAGGAATTGTTGAAGGCCAATAAAGAAGAACCCGCAATCGCTTTCACTCAAGAATCCGCCAGAGACTAAGACGCCTGAGGCCTTTCTCACACAGAAAAATGAAAACAATCAGACATCAACCCTAAAGTTATTTACACCCTTCGTGAATCAAAATTTTGATTCACAAAAATTTCTCTTGGCCGCATAATCGTGGCATGAATTTTTTAACTGAAAAAGAACGCGAACAGCTCAAGCTCCAACATAGACGAGAACGTGATGGGCG
>JAJXYX010000085.1 GCA_021780355.1 bacterium
CCTTAATACTCATAGAAATGCGCTCCTTCATTTGTAACCTCCTCATTGGCAGTCAATAACTTATGACTTATCAAAAAGAGGACATTTCTAAAAAACGAAAAGCGGACATTTTAAAAAAACGCTAACATCTCTCTCGAAGGGTATTGACAAAATCGAGCGCTAAAGTTAAAATGTCTTTTTCAGATTTATTAGACTTCATGTTAATAGGACTTTCTTCGAATTTCTCCCTTAACTTCGGCGGATCACTAGGAACTGGAATATTAGCTGAAAAAAATTCATCTGAATCTCTTCCAGCACTGCTTGTGTGACTAGACACCTTTTTTTCCGGAGGCTTGTATTGAAACTGATTGACTCCGCTAGCAGATGACTCCCCTACACTCTTCGACGGCATATCTTGATATAATTGGTACAGCTTAAAAGCAACATACTCCTTTTCTACAGGACTCAACCGAGAAAATTTCAGAGACACGATCTTTTTCATTAGTTCAATTTTATCTTTATTTTCTAAAGTTTGACCTCTATATTCAGAAAGTTCATCCTCTTCAAACAACAATTCATTTAATTTTTTTTTATTATTCAGTTTTAAAGCCATTTCATTTAATTCTCCAGCTCTTGCCGGCGGAATTTCACAATTTAAAAAATAACCTATTTCGACACCCACTGTATGCGCAACAGGTAACCCCTTAAAACTTTCCCCATTAATATAGTTTTGCGCTTCACATATTATCTTCTTATCAGCTTCCGACATTTCCTTTCCGTTTCGTAGGTCACTGAAAATTTGCCCTGCTTTATAAATAATATGCGATTGCCTTAAAGGCTCAACTTCATTAATATAAAATTCGATTTTTTCTTGAACTTTAGAATCAACAATTAATATTTTATTATATCTAATATTTTGAAATGCTAGATAAACAATTTTACGTTCCTCAGCTGTGAGAGGTTTTCCATCCCCACCCTCTGTCCTTTTAATTAAAGCATGAGCTTGAACAAGTAGAAATGCTAAATATTCAAAACAAAGAAAAATTTCTGTTTCATTAATTTTTATAGATAAAATGCAACCATCTATTATTTTTTTTAAACTATCGTATTTCTGCTGATATAAATTCGAACCCTCTAAGATCTCATACAACCTACAAATCATCAATTTACAGAGTGGATCGAGAATAAAATCTTGCTCTTCCTTTAGTAGTCGAGAAGCGAAATTTAAAAGCATTAATAAAAAAATTTCACTACAACTATCATCTAGATATCGACCAACACAATTTATTGCATTTTTAAAGATTAACATTTCATTTTCAACAAAACTAATCTTTTTAATTTTTTCATATGTTAAAAAATCATTTGCACTATAAATACAAAATTTAAGATAAATATCTTGACAAAAACCGCGATAATATCTTAACAGCTCCTCTGCCTCTGGATGATTAGTTAATGCTGATTTAAGGATTTCTTCATATGCCTTTTGAACACAAAAACTCCCTTTGACGTTAAGAGGTTGGTTTTGATCTTTGCATGCTTTTATCTTTTCATTAGCACTACGAATCAACTGCAAAGAAGATGAAAAAATTTCAACTATTGAATCAGCGTTTCCCTCTGAAAACGATCCTGAGCCACTGCCAAATAATAGCGATTCGTCGCCAACCCCATCTCCTGTTTGGGGGCCGCAGATAATCAGCGCGCCTACACCAGCAATGAGAGCCGCAACGGCAATACCGCCGAGGAGTCCTAAAGCTACGGGCCATGTAAAGGGTAAAGTTACAAGACCTCCCACAACCAATCCTGTCAAAACTAGATCAGTAGCAAAGATACCTCCCGCAAAAGAAGCTACCGTCAAACTGACAGCCTGCTTCTCAGTCATCATTTCATTAGAAGAACTACTAGACGATCCACCAACTCCACCTAAACCACCTGCCACACAAACACCTTATTAACTTTATTAAAATTACATTCAATTATACAATAAAACCAAATCATTAATCAACGTAATACACAAACCAAACAAAACAAGCGTTTTACAAATTACCTTACAAACAAACCAACAATTCCTTAACAATCAACGAACTAGGATTCCAAAGGACGAAGTCCTTTGGCGGGGTGCAGGGGCGGAGCCCCGCCTGAGAAGTGGCAACAAAAACCTATTTATTAATAATCAATGGGTTATAAACGCTTTACTTTATTACCTATCAGCCATTAAACTGGATCTTCCCTAACAAGAATGGTTTACCTTGCGAATTGCCCAGATTTCCGATTTTCATTTTACGAAGCTGACCTGGAACCCTGTGCGCCTTTTTTCGAAGAGGGTGCTGGGGCTTTTTAACTGGGTGCTATGTAGGACCCATGCTTTTTCTGAAGAGGTGGTGGATGAGCTGCCGGCCTTATTTCGAGAGCTGGGGGTGGACCACGTCCTATTGGGGGGGGATTTCACGACGACGGCTTTGGAAGAGGAGTTTAAGGTAGCGAGGAGCTTTGTCGAGAGGCTTCCAGCGCCTTGGACGGCGATTCCGGGGAACCATGACGTTTATACCTATAGAAGCCAGAGGAAGAAGGTTTTTTATCAATTTTTGGAAAATGAAAGGCCGGGAGAGTTTGGCTATAGCCTGAAGAAAGATCGAGTGGAGGCGAGAAGGCTGGGAGGAGTGTACTGGCTGATCGCTTTGGATGTTTCTCGCGCGACGAATTTGTACTCTTCGAGGGGATTTTTTTCAGAAAAATTAGAAGAAAAAATGAAAGACGTGCTATCTCAGATTCCGAAAGAAGATGCGATTCTTGTGAGCTGCCATTATCCCTTTTTCCAACATGACGCACATCGGCGCACACTGAAGAGAGGCGACGCGCTGAGAAAAGTGCTGGAGGGAGATCGAAGGATCAAGCTCTTTTTACATGGACATACCCATCGACATACGATTGCAGACTTGCAGCCTAGCGATTTGCCGGTTGTGTTAGATTGCGGCAGCTGCGCGCAGAAGAATCGAGCGAGCTGGAATCTGATTGATCTTCACGAAAAGGGATGTGTTGTGACAGCTTATCGATATAAAGATGGATGGAAGCCATTTGACAAAGAGGACATCTCATGGACGATCTAGAAGTCTGGTTTAAAGACGGACTGCGATTTAAATGCACAGGCTGCGGAGGCTGCTGCACAGGCTCTCCTGGCTACGTCTTTTTATCGGAAAAAGATATCGAAACGCTCTCGGATCATTTTAAGATGACCAACGTCGATTTTTTGAAAAAATATACACGGCTTGTCGATGGACAATCGGCCCTTTTGGACAGACCAGGCTCCGAAGATTGCATTTTCCTGAAAAATAAACAGTGCACTGCCTATGAAGCAAGGCCTGTGCAATGTAAAACCTTTCCCTGGTGGGTCTATCACTTGAGAGAACCTAAAGATTGGGAAGAAGCGGCTGAGCGCTGCGAAGGGATCAACCATCCTGATGCGCCAATCGTGCCGTCCGAAGAAATCCAGCAGCAATGCTTCGCCTACCTCGATAATTTAAGTGACTCATGACAACACAAACGACTTTAGAGCGCATCCAGCTCTGGCTCGATGGGCCGTATGACGAAAAGACAAAAGAGACCATCCGAGAGCTGCAAAACACCGATCCAAAGGCGCTGAGCGACGCCTTTTTTAAAGACCTCTCGTTTGGAACCGGAGGCCTCAGAGCCAAAATGGGCCTAGGAACCAATCGCTTAAACCTCTACACGATCCGCTTAGCCACACAAGGGCTGGCCAACTATCTCAACAAACAACCTTTGGACAAACGCTCCGTCTTCATCGGCTACGATGTAAGACGTCACTCCGCCGAATTTGCGCTGGAAGCCGCGCGCGTGCTCGCCGGCAACCAGATTCGCGCTATGCTCACAGAAGATATCTGCCCCACGCCGCTCGTCTCGTTTGGCTGCCGCTATTTCGAGTGCCAAGCAGCCATCATGATCACCGCATCCCACAACCCTCCAGAATACAATGGGTATAAAGTGTATTGGAGCGACGGTGGGCAGATCGTAGCCCCTCACGACCAGGGCATTATTGAAGAAGTGAAAAAAATCCAAAATTTTTTCCAGGTCCTCATAGCTCCTGAAGACTCCCCCCTCATCGAACGGATCGGCGGCTCTCTCGACGAAGCTTATCTAGAAAAACTCTCTTCCCATCGCCTCTATCCACATCTTCCTTCTCTCGACATCATCTATACCCCTCTTCACGGAACGGGCATCCGCATTTTACCGCAGGCTTTACAAAGCTGGGGATTTTCCTGCTCCCTTGTCGACAAGCAAAAAACTCCCGACGGACAGTTTCCTCATGTCAAAACTCCCAATCCAGAAGAGCCTCAAGCTCTAGAGCTCGGAGCAGAGATGATGATCGAAAGGGAAGCAGACCTTCTTCTCGGCACCGATCCCGACGCCGATCGAGTCGGAGCCGCCGTCTTACATCAAGGAGCCCCCGTCTATTTGACAGGAAACCAAATTGCATGCCTTTGCCTCGAACATCTTTGTGAAGCTCTCGTCAAACAAAACGCTCTTCCCAAAGAGAGCGCCTGCATCAAAACGATCGTCACAACAGAACTGTTTAGAAAAATCGCCGAAAGCTACAAAACATCTTGCTTCGATGTGCTAACGGGTTTTAAATACATTGCAGCTGAAATTGAAAAGTGGCAGCGCTCGCAAGCTCCCTACCATTACCTCTTCGGCGGCGAAGAGTCGTTTGGCTATCTCTTCGGCACTTTTGTCCGAGACAAAGACGCCATCTCGTCGAGCTGTCTGATCGCAGAAGCCGCCGCTTCAGCCAAGCAACATGGCATGACCCTCGTCGACAAGCTCTATCAGCTCTACCTGCGCTACGGCGTACACAGAGAATCCCTAACGAACATCTCGCTCCCAGACAACCAAGAAGGGCTCAACAAAATCCAACATCTCATGGACTCTCTCAGAACGAATCCCCCGTCCGAAATCAACGGACAGCCCCTGATCCAAATCGACGACTATCTCTCCAGCCAGTCTAAATACCTACCCACCAACACCCTCACTCCCATCCCGCTCCCCTCATCCAATGTGCTTAGATTTTGGCTGCAAGACAATAGCAAACTCGTCATCCGTCCGTCCGGAACGGAACCTAAAATGAAAATTTACGCGGAAGTTTTTGAACACTCCCCCGACATCCATAAAACCGTACAATCCTGCGACGCAAGATTGCACGATCTCGTCCAAAACTTCCAAAAATTACATTTGGCCAATTAAGCCCATAACCCCAATCAAAATCAAATAGACAGCCACGACGTAATTCAAAATTTTAGGATAAATTAAGATCAAAATCCCAGCGATCACTGAAATTACCGAAGCTAAATTCATATTCACTAACATACTTTCCCCTTGGTTAGGTTACGCTCCTATTATCAAAGGAAGTATTTCCTGTACAGTCTTGGGGCTCCGCCCCAAACCCCGCCAAAGGACTGGCGTCCTCTGGATACCTGTTTGTTTTTATTAAATCATCTTCCGCTGCG
The DNA here is from genome assembly GCA_021780355.1 of bacterium. Classification (GTDB taxonomy): domain Bacteria; phylum Chlamydiota; class Chlamydiia; order Chlamydiales; family SM23-39; genus SZAS-17. Next base: position 5,496 of record JAJXYX010000085.1, read on the forward strand.
GAAGATGATTAAAAAATCAATAGGTGTCCAGGACGAAGTCCTTTGGCGGGGTGCGGAGCGAAGCCCTGCGAAAGCAAAAAATGATTTATATTTCAAAAAACTAAGTTTTTTGGTTAAATGGAATTTTTTTGGGATATTTTTATGAAAAATAAAATGATCATTTTTTCTACCGGGCTGGCGATGTTTTCTATGTTTTTCGGCTCGGGAAATTTAGTCTTTCCTCTGCTCGTCGGACAGATGAGCCAGGGACACTACTTAGTGGCTGGACTCGGCATCGTTTTAACAGGCGTGTTAGTTCCTTTTTTAGGCATTTTAGCGATGCTATTTTTTAGAGGAAAAACTAGCGAGCTATTCTCTCTGATTGGGAAACGGGCCCCTTTTTGGCTATCTCTCATCTGTTTATCGATCATGGGACCCTTTGGCGTATTGGCAAGGTGCATTACTGTTGCCCATGGGGCGTTTCAGCTGATTGTACCCGATTCTTCACTTTGGCTATTTAGTTTAATAGGATGTGGAAGTATTTTTATTTTAGCGATAAAGAAAAACAAAATCGTTCCTATGCTAGGATCTTTTTTGACTCCTTTTCTTTTAGCCTCGCTGGCCGCCATTATGATCTGCGGCCTTTATGTTACAGATCTACCTCCTTCTACAAAGACGGGAAGCTGGGCGAGCTTTAAAACAGGAGTTTTCCAGGGATACCAGACAATGGATCTCTTAGCAGCTTTTTTCTTCTCCACATTTATCATCAACCACCTGCAAAAAAGAGCCACTCCTCAAACAGATCCAGTCCAGATCATTTCTATTTTTTTCCGCTCCTCATTAGTTGGAGCTGGACTCCTCTCTTGTATTTATGGCGTTCTAGTGGCTCTCGGAGCGATGTACGCTCCTTTACTTGCCAATGTACCTCCTCAGGAAATGCTCGGTTTTGTGGCGCAGCAGTGCCTAGGATCTTTCGCAGCTCCGCTTGTATGTATTTCAGTCGTCTTAGCTTGCTTAACGACAGCCATTGTGCTCGCGTCTTTATTCGCCGATTTTTTAAGAAAAGAAGTTACACAAGAAAAACTTCCTCATACTGCGGCGCTTGCAATGACGCTGGCCTTTGCTTTTGGAACCTCCACGTTGGAATTTTCAGGAATTGCCCGTTATATCGGACCTCTTTTGGAAATCATGTATCCCGCTTTAATCCTTTTGGCCGTTTTAGGTATCTTACACAAACTATGGGGCTGGCGTTCAGTGAAAATGCCTTTCGCCGCAATGCTGGCGCTTAAACTCATTTCAGGCCTATAAAAAACCACAAAAAAAACACTTCTTTCCTAGACCGCTTTCAGTATATATTCTGAAATAAGGACGAAAAAGGAAAGAAGTATGGCGCACACGAAAGTTGTAATTTTAGGCGGAGGATTTGGCGGGCTCAATGCTGCAAAGGCATTAGGCAACGCTAAACTCGACGTTTGGCTCATCGATCAAACAAACCACCACCTTTTTCAACCCTTGCTCTATCAAGTGGCCAGCGCAGCTCTCTCGCCCGGCGATATTGCCGTTCCCATTCGAGAAATTTTAAGCAATTATGAAAATATCACCGTCATCATGGGCGAAGTAGTCAAGATTGACAAAGACGCCAAAGTGGTTGTGCTGCGAAATGGGGATCATATTGGATTTGAGTATCTCATCATCGCCACAGGCGCTAGACACTCCTATTTCGGACGCGATGAATGGGAAGCTTTGGCTCCCGGCTTAAAAACGCTCAACGATGCATTGAAAATCCGCGAACGCATTTTGATCTCGTTTGAGAAAGCCGAGCGATGCGATAGCATCTCCGAAGCAAAAAAGTACCTCAATTTTGTGATCATTGGCGGCGGTCCAACCGGTGTAGAAATGGCTGGAGCTATCGCAGAGATCGCCTACGAGACCATGCTGAAAAACTTCCGCCGTATCGATGTCACCAAAACAAAAATCTATCTGATCGAAGGCTCTCCTCATATTCTACCTGTCTATCCTGAAAGATTATCCGAGAAAGCAAAGCACTACCTAGAACGGATGGGCGTTCAAGTCATTACCGGCAAACGGGTCACCGATATTACAAGCGAAGGAGCCAAAGTCGAAAATACATTTATCCCCGCGCATAATATTATCTGGGCAGCAGGAAACCAGGCCTCTGCTGTTCTTCAAACATTGGACGTTCCTCTGGATCGCCAAGGACGCGTGATCGTCGAGAGCGACCTTTCTATTCCTGACCATCCTCATATTTTCGTCATCGGCGACGCCGCTTGCGCCATGGATGAAAAAGGCAAACCATTGCCTGGCCTCGCGCCTGTGGCTGTGCAGCAGGGCCGCTACGTCGCGATGCTGCTAAGAAAACGGATGGCCAAAAGCGAAAGACCTCCTTTCCGCTATTTTGACAAAGGCAGCATGGCCACGATTGGAAAAACCAAAGCGATCGGCGTTTTTGGCAAAATCCAATTTAGCGGCTTTTTTGCCTGGCTCGCTTGGTGTTTTGTCCACGTTCTTTATCTCATTGGATTTAGAAACCGGTTCACGGTATTATCTCAATGGCTCTTCTCCTATTTTACAAGCCGAAGGGGAGCCCGCCTGATCTACCGCTCTCCCATCGAGTCTGAAATGACTAAAAAATAGACATCTGCTCTAATAAGAGCTACCAAGCCGAATCCATTTTTTTCGAAGCAAGCCAAGGCAGTCGAAAGCGGATCCATTTTTTCATCTCATCCGGCACTTTTGCATTAACGAGCAGCCTTTGATAAGCCTCATAGGCCTCTCGAAATTGCCCTACCTGAACAGCGCTTTCTGCAAACTGCATCAACATCCCATAATCATAAATCGGATGCTCCACCAACATGCAATCTGTACAGCGAGGAATTGTGATTGCATACCTCGACACCAAATAAGCATGAAGGTAATTTTTCTCCTCAAGATAATGAGACGTCAGATGGAATAAAGGCTCTGCTCGGCTGGGCCTGCTATGATAGGCCTGGCAAAAACTATCAATAAAAACATGTGAGGGGTAATTTAATAGTTTTTGCAAATGAGCGATTTTATAATAAGAATAAAACACCTCTTCTTCCCATCCCCCTTTCATCTGAGAGCGCCTTTCAAACATGTTCAGCGCCAGCTCATAGTCTTGCCCCTCTTCGTAGGATTGCGCCAAATAATAGGCGTAGCGGCAATTGTTCGGATCTTTGTCGAGGGCTGCTTTCAAAACGGCGGCATCTTTTTGATATTTTTGCGGGTTTTTAGAGCGAAAACCATCAGCTGTATTCGATACATTGATGACGCCTTGCAAAAATTCATAGCCATTGATTTGAACAGGACAAATATCTTCATGAAGAACCCCCTTCCACTCCCACGGAATATGATTGTTAATCAACAACACTCTTTGATAAACGCTCCCATTCGAGACGCGCACTGAGGCCACATAGCAGTCTTTACTAAAATCCGGCATCTTAAACGTAGGAGAAAAATCAAGCCACTCATCCGCGTCAATAAATAAGAGAAAATCCCCTTTATCCTTGGATTGACAAAGGACCTCATTGCGATTATGAGAAAAATCGACCCAAGGCCTCTCCATCAGTTCGCCTGGAAGATCTTTGAGACACAGGCGGATGATCTCTTGCGTTCCATCAGTAGATCCCGTATCGGAAATGACCCAATAGTCGATCATATGTTTTATCGATGACAAGCATCTCTCAACAACTCTTGCCTCGTTCTTAACAATCATATTCAAACAAACCGTTTTATTTTTTTTCATAACAAACCACTTTAAAATAGATTCATATAAATAAAAACAAAACAATAAGTCAAATTAATTTTCAATAAAATCGGTTTAAGTAAAATTAAATAATATTGAACTGTTATGAAATATATGCTAATAAAAATCTTTCACCAATCAACGAGATTAAAAAATGAAAAAAACAATATGTCTAAATATGATCGTTAAAAATGAAAACAAGGTCATTAAACGATGTCTCGCCTCAGTCAAGCCCATCATCGATTATTGGATCATCATTGATACAGGCTCGACCGATGGCACTCAAGAAACCATTCGAACCTTCATGAAAGAGATCCCGGGAGAGCTGCACGAATATCCCTGGGTCGATTTTGCGCACAATCGCAATCAAGCTCTTGCCTTATCAAAAGGGAAAGGGGACTATCTTTTATTCATTGATGCAGATGAGCAGCTCGTCTTCGACGAATCCTTTTCACTTTCTTCTTTAAACAAGGATTTTTATTTTTTTTTGATCGAGCAGCCAAGCGGCATTAATTATTTTCGAGAATCTCTTGTTTCAAGCCGTCTCGATTGGCAATGGAAGGGCCCGATCCATGAAACGATCTCAAGTTCTCAAGCCCAAACATTCGCCCTTTTGCAAGGTGTGACCAATCTCTCGATTACTCACGACGGGCATCGATCGGAAGATCCTCAAAAATACCTCAAAGATGCGGCTGTTTTAGAAAAAGCCTTGCAAGAAGATCCAGAAAATAGCCGCCATGTTTTTTATCTCGCTTTAAGCTACGGCAATGCCAAAGAGTACGAAAAAGCTCTCCGCTGGCACGAAAAGAGAACCCTCATGGGAGGATCCGAACAAGAGGTCTTTTACTCATTTCTCTCGATAGGGAAAATCTTAGAGGCCCTTCAATCAGACCCTGAAAAAGTGGTCGAGAGTTATACGAAAGCATATCTCTACCGCCCCTCGCGCGCAGAACCTCTTTATTACTTGGGTAATTATTACATCCGCCGAGGCAATTATCTCCTCGCGTATCTGCTTTGCAAACAAGGCCTTTCTCTGCCTCCTACTCCCGACATTATCTTTGTGCAGCATACTATTTATGATATTGGACTACTCTTGCAATTAGCCGACGCTTCTTATTCCGTTGGAAAATACAAAGAAGCTTTAGACACCTACCAAAAACTCCTAAAAAAACGAACTCTCTTACCAGAACAAAAACAAGCTATTGAAAAAAACATCCCCTTAATTCACGGGCTGATCAAACAACAAAATCAAGCAAATAATAAAAAATAAAGGATATATCTCATGAAAACCATTGGCATCTTTACATTTCTTTGCAAGGGAGTAAAACCTTGGGATCCCGACAGCATCTATGAGGGCATTACTGGTTCGGAAGAAGCTGTGATTTATGCAGCAGAAGAACTCGTACATCTGGGATATCGGGTTGTTGTCTTCGGCATGCCTCCAGAAAACTCCATCCACTCGAGTCCAATGGCCAATCCCCGCTACCTTAGCATGATGACCCAAGAGTCCATCTCGGTCGATATCGCCATTGCCTGGAGAGCCCCTGGAGCCGGCCAGCATTTAAGAAAATTTGCCAAACAAGTCTATTTATGGCCTCATGATATCACCAATCAAAAACTCTCCACGTTTTTAACGCAGAGTTTCGATGATGTATTATGGCTCTCCTCTTTTCAACGAGCGCAGTGGGTCTCTGTCAATCCCGGTTTTGCCAAATATACCCATATTTATGGCAATGCGATCCAGCCTCATCAATTCGGCGAAATCCAAGAAAGGGAAAACCCTTACTCTTGCATCTACGGCTCGAATTATGGACAGGGCCTCGAGTACCTTCTCGATCTTTGGCCTAAAATAAAAAACGAGTTTCCCAGAGCTACTCTCGATATCTACTATGGATGGGAACATTGGGGATTTTTATCTCCCGCTGAAGAGAGCAAAGTCCGCCAGCAAATCGCCGCCTACGCTCCCCTCGGAGTCAAAGAGCACGGGCTCGTCAGCCACAAAGAAATCCATGAAGCCTACCAAAAGGCCTCTTTCTGGACGTATCCGCTCAAATTCCATGAGACCTTTTGTATTACGGCGCTTAAAGCCCAATTCGGCGGCGCCATCCCCGTTGCACGCGCCATCACAGGTCTAGTTGAGTCGATGCGCCATGGCTATGGCTGCTCCACCCAGGAAGAATTCCCCCCCCTCCTATTTCAAGCCCTGAGACAAGCCGAACAGATCACGCTGGAACAAAGAAGAGCCATGAGAACCTTTATCCTTAAAGACTACACTTGGACCCAAATCGCTAAAAAATGGAAAAGGCAATTCGACCTCGACGAAAGACTCCTCGAGCCGCCTCGCTTGATTTCTTAAGTACTTCGTCCTTAACAACCTACCAAAGGGCTACCGCCCTTTGGAATCCCTTTTTAATTTAATGAATAAATTTTGAAATGACATTTATTTTAATTTTAAGTAAAATTTAATAAAAAAAAACACAATACATTACTAAAAATGAACAATTTATGTTTTCTTGGACTCCCTCTTCTACAAAATCTTGCGGCTTTGAGCCCGGCATAAGCTACAGTGAAAACAGAGCGGATAGTTTAGAGGAAAAAACCACCTCCACCGCTAACCCTATCTTTTTCCCTAACACCCCTCCAGCCCTTTCTCCTTTTCGATTTTTCAACTTTTCTCCATTGCCTTTCCAGCTAGACGATGAAGAACTAACTGACGACGATTCGATCCAGGAAGAAAAAATAACCGCCATAGCAAACCGCCCCCTTTCTCCTAAGCCCCCGACACCCTTTTCCCCGAACAATTTTTTATACTCGAGCTCAACTCACGTCGAATTAGATAGCAAAGAAGAATGTTTGGACGATTCGATCCAGGAAGAAAAAATAACCGCCATAGCAAACCGCCCCCTTTCTCCTAAGCCCCCGACACCCTTTTCCCCGAACAATTTTTTACACTCGAGCTCAACTCACGTCGAATTAGATAGCAAAGAAGAATGTTCTGACGATTCGATCCAGGAAGAAAAAATAACCGCCATAGCAAACCGCCCCCCTTCTCCTAAGCCCCCGACACCCTTTTCCCCGAACAATTTTTTATACTCGAGCTCAACTCACGTCGAATTAGATAGCAAAGAAGAATGTTTGGACGATGATC
>JAJXYX010000093.1 GCA_021780355.1 bacterium
TTAGCTAAGTAACAACACAAGGCTAAAGAGGGGCTATGAAGTCAGAACAGGTTGATTTAAGGACACAATACTGCACTATGGTTTTTAAGAGAAGTGGCCAAGAGCAAATTTTGATTCGACAAGAGATAGTACGTTATGCTCAACGACATGGGATTAACACAACGGCAAAGCATTATGGCTGCAGTAAAAACACTGTACGTACGTGGCTTAGACGGTTCGAAAAGGGCGGCACTGGGGAGCTGAAGAATAAGAGTCGGGCTCCTCACTATTGCCCCCATAAAACCCCCAAAGAAATCGAAGACCTGGTTATTGCTAAATGAAAAAAGGCCCCCTGTTACGGCCCTAGAAGCTTAAAATACTATAATCCCTCATTGAAGCTTTCCCAAGGGGCAATCTATCGAATCCTTAAGGAAAGGGGGCTGCTTCGCAAGCATAGAAAAAAATATCGGGTTAAAAATGATCTCCGAGCAGTCAAGGCAAAATACAAGAGCCTGACGCATCACCAAGAAGACGTAAAACATTTGTACGACATTCCCGCTTATTGGGCTCAGATGACCAAATACAAGCTGCCCAAGTATGAATATACCATTCGGGATACCAAAACCGGATTCACCGTCGTAGCTTTTGGCAATGAGTATAGCGAGCAGCACTCAACGATGTTGACAGAGACGTATTTGAAGCATCTAAAAAGCTTTGGAGTCGACGTGGGAGAGATAACGATCCAGACAGACAACGGGAGTGAATTTGGGGCTCGCAAAAGGGATATTAAAACACCTGGGTTCGTCAATACGATAGCCGTGGAGTATCGAGCCCGGCATCAGTACATCCCTCCAGGTTGTTCAAATGCGAACGGCGACGTCGAGAGTTTTCATGCCACTGTGGAAAGGGAATTCTTTAACCTTGAGACCTTTAACTCTAGGGAAGAGTTTTTTCGCAAAGCACAGGTTTATCAGAGTTTTTACAACTTCACCCGGGTTAACTTCTCGAAGGGAGGGAAATCGCCCCTTCATGTGCTCCTGGAAGATCAGCCGGGTATCTCTCCAGAAGTGTTAAACTTCCCGGTTTACGACCTCGACGCCCTCTTTAGGCAGAAAATGGAGCTATTTTCGACCAACAAGAGGGGTCAATATGTACATAAATTGCCCGTTTTTCAAACGCAAAGATTTTTAACTCATAATTCATTAAACACCAAGGCAAAGACCGAAATTAAAATGGCGCATCCGCATAATTATCAAGGATTTAAATAAACAATAATATTTAAGAAAAATTTCAAAAAAAAAAAAAAAAAACATCTATTAAAACGGCCAAAGACCGTCTAAGCAAATGTTAAAAGATGGGAAAGAAAAAGGTCAAAAAGGGGGCGTTTTCCAGAAAAATAAGAGCCAAAAGCAACCAGAGCCTGACGTTAGTCAAAAAAAATTTACCATCGATTTTTGACAAAAATCTCCCGCGTTCTTTCTTTAAATATTATACCGTTTGTAACTCAAGAATCGGCTATTGAACTGGATTAAAAGCTACCAAAAATCGATTGCGGCAAAGTGGGTTCTATTTGCCTCATACTTACCTACCTCGCCGCAATCGATTTTGGTAGCTTTTAATCCAGTTCAATAGCCGATTCTTGAGTCACGAATGGTATAAGTTAGCGCTTATGGGGTTTCGCCCTAACTTAACGTTGAGCCACTAATGTTTTTAAAGTGGTTGGGGCGTAGAGACCTCCGAAGCGTTTGATGAGATCAGAGGCTCTAGTGCCCATTTGGGCGTCAAAGACTTCGAGGGCAGAGAGAGCTCGGTTAAACCTTTCTACATCGACGGGTCTTTCTCTGACCAAGAGGGCGGACGAGTACATGAGCCAGCGGAAGAAGTCGAGTTCTTCTCTTTGATCGAATGAGCTGTTGAAGAGTTGAATGAAAGCGAAAAATGTGGCTTGAGCGGCGGCTGAGGTGTCGAGGGCGTCTTTGCAAGTGAAACTCATCACTTCAGGCTCGAACCAATCGATACATTTGAGAAGGAAGAATTGATAGAAAATTTCTATAAAATCTTCTCTTTGCTTGCGGGTTAGTTTTTTGGATGAGGAGAAAAATTCTTGGTGGATGAGAGGGATGACCTGCTTTACAAAGGCGGAAAGCTGCTCTTTTTGAAGAGTTGAGGGGAAAGAAAAACCACACTCTTCGGGAGAGTCGAACTGCGCAATGAAAGAAGAGAAAAACTCTTCGGCTTTGTCCATGCTAAAGTATTCATAATTTTGATGATAAAAATCTGTGGATTTGGGAAGAGTGACCACATCAAAGTTTTTTCTAAACTCGGCGTTGCTTCGGAGTTGGTCTAGCGCTTTGCAGCGAGCAAATTCTTTCCAAGACGTCCGATCTTGAAAATTGATCAATAAGTGCTTTTTCTGCTTCGATTTTTTAGAGAAAAAACGCAAATACCCCTTAAATTCTTCTAGAATATCGACTTTGTTGATCATGATCTGGCTCGTTGGAGAAGGCAGTCTGATCATGTGGATATGAAGAGCTCGGGTGCGGATGTCAAAAAGACGCACCGGAAGGTTTTGCTGGCCGATCGGATCGAAAGGAATCAACTTATCTTCGTCTTTCGATTCTCGGACTAAGTCGAAAATTTTAAACAAAGGACCGTTAGGAAAATGGCCCATCTCCGTTCTAAATTTTTCATCATCATAGATGAATTGGTTCCATACAGACTCGCCTTTAGGCAAAGCAGCTTCCTTTTCCCCTTTCCGCATAGTTCGATGAACAAGCCCGATCACCTCTTGCTTTACCCCACCGGATCTAACGAAAAACCAATAGCAAAGAGAGTGAGTTAAATGCAAAAGCGCGTAAGACGCTTTATCTGAAGAATCGGGGGGGTAGGCGATCGCTCTTTGATATTCAACTGTTCGAAGGGTCTGACGCAGAAAGGTATGAAAATCCTCATAATACTGCAAACAGCTCTTACCGATCGTGTTTTGGATAAGATTTCTAGGATTGGCCGCTAGAAAAAGGGCAATTAAAGCCATGCGCAAAGAAGAAGACCACTGATGATTTTCCAATTTTTTCGATAATTTATAAAAATCTTCAATGTCATCATGGCATCCAGACAAAATTTGTCCTGCACTTGCCTGAAGATCTCGATCCTGCATAGCTCGAATCTTTAATAAAGGGTCTTCTTCCAGCGTGTCGCTATCTATAGAAAAATCGATGCTCGTCTTTAAATTGCGGATGATATCTGTGTTGTAATAGACGCCGCCGTCCTCCTTGCGTAAGTAAAAAAGCTCATAATCCCGATCTCTTTTCACAGCTTCTACATCGACTAGAGCTTCGGCAGGGGCGTCGTATTCCTCTTGCTTAGATTTCATTTGCTTAGAGAAGCGATGCTGATAGTAATACATCAAATCTTGATATTCAGGCCGTTCCGTAATCGAGATTACTTTGCGGCCCGTACGAAAAGCGAGGTAGCGATCGAAAATCACCCCCGATTCGCCGACCAAAGACATCATGGCCGCGATCCCCTTAATCGCTTTTTGATCGTCCCAGTTCATGTCAGAATGCTCTGAAAGAGCAATCAAGTGGTTATGGATCGTGCGATAAGTAACGTCCATGACTTCAAGCAGCACATCAAATTCTTCGCTCAGCCAAGTAACGGCCCCCGCTCCAAATTCTTCCTTATCTGTTACAATCCGCTTTCCTTTAACCAGTCCGATCAAAGGAGGAGCTTCAAGATCCAAACCCACAATAGTAGCAAGATTATCCAAAGCTTCTTGGATAGTGTATATCTCTTTTATTTTATAGCTCATAAAACCTCACAAACAACCACCTAATTTAATTATCACCTTATTTAATTAATAGAGCAACTAAAAAAAACAATCATTTGCATTTAGTTTCTCAAGCAACTAAAAAACATAATTTAATAGATAAAAAATTCATTCTCCATTTATTCTGAAAAGAAAGAGTTCATATGGCGCTTTTGATCCGCTCCCTTATTCCTCCTCTACTTAGTTTGGTTCTCTTAATTTTCGGCAGTGGACTCTTTAGCACATTTGTATCTATTCGTTTAGAAATGAGTGGATTTGATGTAGAAGTGATTGGACTTGTCACCTCAGCTCTCTACATTGGAATCTTAACAGGATCTTTAAAAGCAAGTCGATGGATCTCTCTTTTAGGCCACGTCCGTTCTTTCATTCTCTTCGCCGGAGCTTCTGCGGCGCTCGTTCTTCTGCAGGCCATTTGGATCGATCCCTGGTATTGGGCAGCTCTTCGCCTGATTGGGGGAATTTGCATGGCCGGCATTTTTGTCGTGATCGAAAGCTGGCTGCTCATCTTAGCTTCCCCTTCTTTAAGGGGCGCCATTTTATCCATCTATCTCGCTGTATTCTATGCCGCTCTCTCAGCAGGCCAGCTCCTGATCAACATCGCCGATCCCGCAGGGCTCTCCCCCTTTTTCATCACTGCAACTCTCAGCGCCCTTTCCATTCTCCCTATCACCTCAAAAAAAATTGAGACCCCAAAACTCTGCGACACACCCTCCATGAAACTCAATCATTTTTTTAAACTTTCCCCTTTAGGCTTCATGGGCGGCATCATTTCCGGCATGCTTTTAGCCGTCATCTATGGCCTTCTCCCTGTCTACGCCACCGAAATCGGGCTTTCGATCTCTCAAATCGGCACTCTCATGGCGATTGTGATCTTCGGAGGCCTAAGTCTTCAATGGCCCATCGGGCGCTGGGCAGACAAAGGCAATCGTAAATTCGTCCTCAATCTTGCCAGCTTTCTCTCCGCCCTCCTCGCCCTCTCCATCGCTATTCAACACCCCATCCATCCCCTCATTCTCAACCTCATTATCTGGTTTTTTGGCGGATTTTCCTTCACCCTCTACCCTCTCAGCATGGCCTACGTCTGCGAAAAAATCCAAGAGGACCAAATCGTCCCCGCCACCGGGGGCTTCGTCCTCTCCTACAGCATCGGCGCCATCGCCGGCCCCCTCTGCGCCGCTTTTACCATGGACTACCTCGGTTCCGCCGGCCTCTTCTACTTCCTTACTCTCATCACCTTAGCTCTCGGTTGCTTCGGCCTTTACCCCACCAAATCCCCAGCCTCTGAAAATCTCGATTCTTAACTCATGGAGCTTCGCCCCAAACCCCACCAAAGGACTGCCGTCCTTTAGAAACCTACTTGATTTAATGATCATCTTCCGCAGCGGAAGATGATCCAAAAAAACAAATAGGTTTCCAAAGGACGCAGTCCTTTGGTGGGGTTTGGGGCGAAGCCACAATTTAGTCGGCGTTATACGATTTGAATTCGAGGTAGTTGGTGAAGAATGCGACGAGCCAGATGAAAGTTCCGGCGATGAGGACGCCGAGGGGGCTGGTGACTTGAACGCCGAAGGGGGCGATGGAGACGATAAAAAAGGCTCCGTAGCTGATGATGGCTGTCATGAGGCCGATTTTGCATTTTGTGGGATTCAGTTCGAGGATGGAGAGGAAAGGAAAGACGGTCGCGTTGAAGAAAGCTAAGATGAGGGAAAAGAGAAGATCGGTGATGACGTTGGGAACCTGTTCAAAATAGACGATTTGAAGGCCGGGAGAAACGCGGTTAATGAAAAAGACAGCGAGGAAGTTGAAGAAGATGCTGCGGAAATAGTTCATTTAGGCTCGTCATGGTGGGGGTTTTCTTCTTCCTCTATGTTGGAAGAGGGGGGATGGCGAGTGGATTTGCAACCGATGTTCATTTCAAAATAATTGGCAAAAATGCTTCCGAGGGAAACAGCAGACGCGACAATGACATAACCTTTTAAAGAAGTGACCGATACGCCTAAAGGGAGGATTTTTAACAGAGCATACATAGCAAAATTGAGCAAAATGGCAATGAAAACAATCCTGAGGCCGATGAGGCGGGAATCGATGATTTTTAACATGGGGTAAATGAGGGAGTTTAGAAATCCAAGTCCAGCTGCGAAGAAAAGATCCTTTCCTATATGCGGCAATTTTGTAGGATCGGTTAGCTCAATCCCGGCAAAAACATGTAGAGAAAGAAAAATAATCAAAAAATTAAAAAAAAGACTTTTAAGGTAGTGCATAGTTTGCTCATATTTTCTATAACCTAACATTACAAAATTGATTATAAGCGTGGCAAGGGATTTTTTTTGCTTATTTTTACGATTTAACATAGTATTTGAGGCTATGACTCGTATTTTCTTCTGCTTATTGTTGCTTTTAGCGTCTTGCGCCGCTCCTGAAAAACCATCTTCGCTGCGAATCGCTTTTCAAGCTAGCCCGGCTACACTGGATCCTCGCAAAGCCAATGACTTTATCTCTTGCAGCCTGATGTGTTTATTGTATGAGGGGCTGATGAGAAATTGTCCAGACGGGTCTGTCGAGCCCGCTCTAGCTGAGAGGGTTGAAATCTCTCATGATTTGCTCGTTTACACGTTTTATTTACGGGATGCTTTTTGGAGCGACGGGAAGAAAGTAACTGCCTATGAGCTTGAGGCTTCTTGGAAAAAAGGGATAGCCCCTGAGTTTCCTTCTCTATGTGCTTATCTATTTTATCCTATTAAACACGCGGAAAAGGCTTTAAGGAAGGAAAAACCTCTAGAAGATGTGGGCATACGAGCTTTAGATGAAAAAACCTTCCAAGTCGAATTAGAAAGACCATGCCCCTATTTTCTCTCGTTGACGGCCTTTTCTAGTTTTTTTCCCATCCCCTTGGATCTACAGGAGAACAATCTAGATCAAGTTAGACCTCTTGTTGTAAATGGCCCTTTTTGCCTAGAGATGCAATCGACTCATGCCAAGCTACTTTTGAAAAAAAATCCCCGTTTTTGGAATCGAGACTCCATCCGTCTCGAGGAGATCTCTATCCATATTGTGCCTGACGAGACAACGGCTTTGCATCTATTTGAGCGCCAAGAGCTCGATTGGATCGGAGGGGCCCTTTCTCCGATCTCATTGGACGCTCTCTCTTTGATCAAAAAAAAGAGACAGGGGCAATTTTCCCCAACTGCAGCCACGACTTTTTGCACATTCAATACCCATAAATCCCCTTTCGACTGCAAAGAACTGCGGCAAGCCCTCTCTTTAGCCATCAATCGAGAGGAAATCATCGAGCACATTACGCAAATGGGGGAAATCAGCGCCACTCGCTGCCTCCCTCCCGCTTTAATGGAGGGGAAAAACAAACATCTTTACCCCTCTTACGACCCTAAACAGGCCCAAGCCCTTTTCTCTCAAGCCTGTTTAACAAAAAAATTCCCTCCAGCGACTTTAGTGTTCAAATCGCATCCTCTGGATAAACAAATTGCGCAGCTACTTCAACAGCAATGGCGCAAAGTGCTAGGGATTCATATTGAGCTGCAAGAAGTAGATGTGAAAACGCACAAAAAGCTGCTGCTGAGCAGAAATTATGATCTTTCTCTTTCCAATTGGATTGCACAAGTCAACGATCCGATCAATATTTTAGAGCGATTTAAAGATTTGGAAAATTCAAAAAATTATCCCGCCTGGCAAGATGCTCGTTTTACTAACCTGGTGCAAGCGGCTTTAGAAACTACACAAAAAGAACAAAGACTCCAATGGATTGAAGCTGCGGAAGAGGTGTTTGCCCAAGCGATGCCGCTAGCCCCCATTTATCATTGGACCAGCTTTAGTCTTTGCCAGCCTCGGGTAAAAAACCTCTACACGACCCCGACAGGCGGGGTCTTGTTCGAGCGCAGCTGGATCAGCGAATCGTAATTGTCCGCTTGACTTGATTGAAAGGCCCGGGCACAACCTTGTTCTTAGCATCCAGCAGTTCCAACTGGACAGTGTGAGTTCCTTTTTTAAGGCCGTAAATATAGTAAGGCTGCCAAATGGTGAGCGTTCGGACCATCGATTGATCAATCGTTAAACGCACCTTGTACCCATCAGCGGAAAGCTCACAGTTCGTGAGGTAAAAATCCAGTAAAACGGGCTTGTTTTCAACGAGATCCATTTGATTTCCGGGCTCATTATACGTAAGGTAAGGTTTTGCGAGATCGATCCCTAAATGATTTGTTTGATCTTCCAAGTAAAAGGTGGTGACGGCAAACGTTTTTTCCCCTTTTAAGGCCTCTCCATACGAACGGGCAGGAAACATGCGGATCGTGTGAAGCCCGGGATCTAAAGAAAATGGGACTTCAAACTTGTAAGAGAGGACATAGTAATTTCCCTGCTCTTTAAAAGGATCGACCGCCGGCTCATTCACAGCAAAATAAGGCTTATCGTCGATGACCACATGAAGAGTTTGTCCCTTATTTGAATTGGCGATTTCATCTTTCCGGTCAAAATACGAATCTGTTCCTAGGGCATATCCCTCGACTCTTACCTGTATCCATACGGGGTTTTTTGTTACAAAGCTCCCATTTTTAGGAAGAGCTGTATATAAAGAAACCGTTTCCGGCTCTGGCGTTGGCTTGACTCCCATTAAACGGATATAATCATGAGATTGACCGTAAGAACTTTCGGCTTGAAGAGTCAACGCGCATACACAAAAGCACAAAAGAGAAATAAAAAACTTCATGGAACTCCTGTAAATACACCATGGCTGTCTAGCCAAGGCTAAAAGATTTTTCATACCTCGGCTAGATATATTTTTTCAACCATCAAGAAGATTGCCAGAAATCGTTGCTTTCCGATAGATAAGGAAAATATGAAGCACATTAAACCCTCCCCTCTTTTCATGATGCTCTGCACGGCAGGCTTTTTTATTGCGGCCATTTTTCTTTTTCAACGCGAGACTCTTTTTAAAACCTCTCTGATTTTCAACTCAACTTGCTTGGCGCAAAACACCTATTTAGGCCCCATCACTCCTGTAAAAGGAAATCCTCAGCTCATCCGCGTAGAGATCATCGTCAACGACGATCCCAAACTCGGAGGACTGCAGATCAAGGAAGTTCATTTTAATGAAACAAACATTCCGTTAAAACCTAGGGACATTAATGGGTTTAGAGGACAAGGGAGCTTTCAGCTTCCCCCCGGAAAGTATAAACTTACATGGGTTGTCAACCGAGATAAATTCGCATGGCCGCGCAGCGTCTCTCATGAACAGATCGTCACCCTCGATCCTAGAGACCTTTGGGTGCAAATCTCCATTCAAGGAGAAGACGCCTCGATCCTCTGAGGCTGCAGCTCTCGAATTACAGCGTCCATGACGCTCGGCGAATAGAGCAAGCTGGCATGTCCCAAATCGTGAACGACCATCTCTTTCCGTTTTTCGGAAAGCAGCAAACGGGCCGATTCTGCAGGGACCAACTGATCTTTCGTAGAAGCTACTTGATAAAATTTTGTCTGGTGAGACGATTCATAGGCCAATAAATCTTCTTGTAGTTTTTGAGTAAATTCAGAATTCGGACGCATCTGCCGAGCGTTTTCCCCAAAACCAAGATAAGCGGCTTTAGTTCCTTTTAAGGGGCTGCCCAAGGTCACTATATGTGTAGCAGATACATCCATACCAGCCTTTGATGCGGCCAAACCTCCCATCGAATGACCGACGAGAATCAAATCATCACGCCCAGTCTCTGCTTGAATCTCTTTTGCTCTAGCCTTCACCATATCAGCATAACTATCGATAGAACGGAGCGGAGGATATAAATTGATCGTATAAATAGATCTAAATCCAGCTTTTCGCAAGCGAAGCATAGCATAGATCCAAGCTGATGCATTATGCAAATAACCATGCACCAAAAGAACAGGCCGTTCATCCGCATTGGCAGGCGTAATCATCTTATCAAACAAAGCGAACGTCGGATAAAGAAAAATCTGCGTTGTAAAAGCTAATACATCCAGCACCGCCGCATGAACAGCGTGCATCCCTGCAGCCAAAGGTTTAGAAAAAAACCGATCAGCAATGTGATTGACCCCTACCACAATTCCTAACACCGCTAGCGCTACAGAAGTGACAAGAAAAAAAGCGGCGGAGGTAACTTTTGCCGCAAAACAAATCGCGCCAGCTGCCGCAAACCCAATTGATGAAGCAAAAATTATACAAACTATTTTTAAAATACGACTGTTTTCCCCTCCCCCCGTCTCCACATTTTCATGAGAAATTAAAGGTAAACTTTTTTCTTCACCGACAGGACGCATAGAAAACTCATCGTTTAATAAATGTACACGCAGTATAAATGAAAACTGAATAAAGTCAATAAAAACATCATAAAATCACGCGAATAATTTGACAATTCCCTGAAATAGCCCCGCTTCCAAAACAAGAGGGAATCAAATAAGTTCTACCTCTTTCCAACGCCTCTTCCATCCCGTCAATCTCTAGCTTTCCCTCCCCTTCCAAACAAAATAAAATTTGAAAAGAATCGCTTGTTCTTTCCACCTCCCACACCCCTCGAATGTCGACACGCTCAACTTGGAAATCAGGCGATGACACAATAGACCAGTGTCCCTCCCCCATCTTCCTCCAAAGACTCTTACTCCCCACATAAGAGACGTCCACAACTTTCGAGGCCAAATCCCAATGCAAATCTCTCAATTGCCCATGAGCATCCCTCCGATCCCAATCGTAAATTCGATAAGTCGTATTCGAGTTTTGCTGCACCTCCAGCATCATGCATCCAGCGCCAATAGCATGAACGCCCCCCCCAGAAATATAAATTGCATCGCTCGCCTTCACTTCAATCTTCTTCAGCGCCTCATCAACTCTCCCCCTCTTCGCCGCCTCCAACAAGTCTTCCCAACCCACTCCAGGTTGCAGTCCCGCATACACAAAGGCCCCGGGCTCAGCTTCCAACACATACCACATCTCGCTCTTCGCCTCCCCTCGCACGAAAGCCGCCGTCTGATTATGCGGGTGCACTTGCACGCTCAACGCTTCCCTCGCATCCAAAATCTTCACGAGCAAAGGAAACGCCCCCCTCACCCCCAATCTCCCCTCCTCCACCAACTCACGCAAGCTCCTCCCACGCAACGCCCCATTCGTCACCACGCTCATCCCATCAGCTCGATCCGCCACCTCCCACGACTCAGCCACCCTCCCCCTCGCCCCATCCCTACCATACTTCCTCGCAATCTTCTCCCCACCCCAAAGATAATCCCGATACACCGGCGCCAAACAAATCGGATACGCATTCGTCGTCATACATCCCCCAACATGGGGCTTCGCCCCAAACCCCACCAAAGGACTGACATCCTCTGGACTCCTATTGATTTAATGGATCATCTTCCGCTGCGGAAGATGATCAAAAAAAGCAAATAGGAGTCCAGAGGATGTCAGTCCTTTGGTGGGGTTTGGGGCGAAGCCCAAATTTAATGATTAGTATCTAAAACACAAAGCGTATGCGTTTTAGAAATTAAATACCTAGCGGCTTCGGGATTGTTTGTCAACAGCCATTTGTAGAGGCGGTGAGTGGCTTTCCACCATTCTAATTGAAGGGCATCAGCATCTAAGGGGGCAGGAGACTGATGGAATTTTCCTGGGTCGATGAAGAGGATTTTTCCGTTGAGACTTCCTACGTTGTTCCAGATATCGTGATCATAATCGAGGATATTTTTTTCGATTCTTTTGGAGCAGAAAGCAAGCCACAGGTCAATTTCTCTTACAAGACCTGAAAAACCTTCTTGGGCTGAGACTTTTTGCAAGTGGGCTAAATAGGGATTGGCTTTTTTTTGGATGATAAAGGCGCTTTGATTAAGATCGAGGGTGAGAGGGCGGCCTGAGGGATCGATGAGATGGATGGGAGGAAGGGAAGAGGAGGTGTGAAAGTGAAGGTAGAGAATGCCGGTATCTTCGGGAAATTCTTTAGCGGCTAGGGGATAGCTTTCTTGATAAAACATTTGCCGAAGAGCGAGTTTTTTATGAAGTTTTTCTCGCATGTGGGGGGAAAGGAAAAAGATGTGATACCATCTTTGTTGGAAATAATTTTGGTTAAAAAATTTAATCACGCTTTGGCCGTCGGCGCTTTCAAAAACGAATGATTGGCGGCCATGAGATAAATAGGTGTAGGGCTCGGAAAGTGGGGGGAGAGACGGGGATGAAGAAGAGGGGGGAGCTAGAGTGCAAAGGACTTTTGAAGGGGAAAAGCCAGAGGAGAAATGCAAAGCAAAAATGGTGAGGAAAAGAGCTACTGCGCTAGAGATTTTTATGCCGAGACGGTTCATAAAAAAGCCGCCACTTTATCATCATACTGAGCTAAATACTGTGGCGCGCGCTTTTTTAAAAAGCGGCGCATCCGGTCGGCAAACAGCCGAAATTCGATTTTTTGATTTTCTGGGGCATATATGTAATTGCCAAAATCCATCTCTATAGCTTGAGAGCCTAGAAAACCGAAATTATTTTTCAAAAGAACATCAGTGTTGCTAATTCCCTTAGAAGAGCGACTAGCAATGAGATGCAAATAAGAATCGATTAAGCTATCGACGGTCCCATTTTGAATGGCTTGCTGCAAAGCAAAACCAAACGGCTTTGCTTTTTTTTGTATGACAAAAGAGTAAAGATCCAAAGGGAGTGAGTAGTGAATTCCTAGACGGTTTTTAATGGAAAGAATGGGAAGCTGATCAGATGAAGGATGAAGATGCATGAACAAAAGTCCCGTCTCTTCAGGGGCCAAGTCAAACGCTAAACGGCAAGCAGCAAGAGTTTTTTCCATCCGATGAGGAGAATGGTTTTTTTTAGGTTTTTTAAAAAGCTTGATCACAACTTGTCCATCCTGGCTTTCAAAAACAAAAAATTGCAATCCTTTGCCCACATAATAAAAGGGCTGATGAAAAAGAGGCAAAACGAGCTTTGGATCTAATTGTGCGTCTTTTTCATTTTGCAAAGGTGGCGCGACGTATAATTTATTTAAGCGGAATCCTTGGGTCATTTCAGTGTAAATGAAAGGCGTGCTAAGAAAAGCGGCGCTAAAAAAACAAAAGATGATGAGTCGATGCATGCACACTCTTTATTCCGCCTGAAGAAGACTTTTTTCTAGCGTCTCCATCTCATGAGGGAGCTGTTTTTCAATGAACTCACGAAGCTGGTCGACAAAAATTTTTTTTTCTATTTTTTGTAGATCGGACTGTAAAAAGGACTCTGATTGCCAATAACGGCCAAAATCAATTTCCACGGCCTTTTGATCTAAAAAACCAAAATTAGAACTCAGCGACCTATCTTCATTCCGAATGCCTTTCGCAAGACGGCTGTCGAGCAAAGACAAGAAAGAAGATAGATAAACGGGCAAATTTCCTTCAAGGCTTGCTTGAAATAGAGTCTCTTGAAAAGGTTTGACCTTTTTTTGAATCACAAAACAGTATCGGTCCAAAGGCAAGCGATACCATTGCCCTAAAGGAGATCGAACAGAAAGCTTGGGCAGCAAGTTTTGAGTCGGAAGCAAGTGAAGATACACTAAAGCTGTCTCGTTTTTTGCAAGCGTATAAGCGATAAGACAGGAGCGAAAATCCGTGTGCTTTCTTGTCTCTTTTTTTTCTTTAGCTTTTTTCTTCCAGCGAGATAAAGAAGTAGCGCAGCGATTTTCCTGAAAAATTTTCATGACATATTTTTGATCCTGACTTTCAAATACATAACATTGAGCCCCTCTATCTAAATAAGTAAATGGCTGGGCTAAAATGGCAAGAGCTTCTTTTTCATCTGCAGGATCTACAGAAATAGACAAACGCTCTATGTCCGAACTATGTAGAATGGATTCAAACCGGGCAAGATGAAATCCCTTGGTAAAATGTTTCATCAAAAGAGGGGCTCTGAACACGAAAAGTAAAAGCAAGAGTAAAAAGACCGCTTGCTTTACATGAGAAGAAAAAAAAAGCCTCATGATTCTGAGCCAGGAGAGTTGGATGCGGCCCATGAAGCTTTGATCATTTGCGTTTTTTGATCAAAGGTATTTAGCATGTCTTTATCTACTTCATTGAGCCAATTTCGGACATGGGCGATTGTCTCTTGAAACGATCTCTCTCGGGCTTCTTGAAAAGGCAAATCCGATTTGCGATAAAAACTCCCAATATCGATCTGAATCCCCTTTCCCCCATCCCAGCCAAAATTGCGCATAAAAGAAGGATCTTTGTTATAAATCCCTTTTTGCGACCGACTGGCCACCACCTCTAAAAAAGCGTCCAAAATCTCTTCGGCCCCTTTTCGGTCTCCAGCTTGCAAACGATCTTGAAAAAAAGCCATCATGATTGGCTTTTTTTCCTGTAAGATAAAAGCCGTCTGATTCGGATCTAACCTGTAAACGCGGCCGATCCGGTCTTTGATGATAAGAGGATGCTGAAAATGCTCTGTGCGATGTAAATGAAGATATACCAAAGCTGTTTCATCCCGAAGTTCTTCAAAAGCTAGACGAAAACTCTCGTGGAGAAATGTTTGCCTTTTTTCTATATCGTCTCGAATCGCTTTTCGGTAAGGCAAGATTGCAGAAATAGGGCAAGAACGGAGAAAAAATGAGAGGCGATATCGATCATAGCGAGGGAGCTTAATCACATATTGTCCATCAGCGCTTCCAAAAGCGTAGCATTGATGCCCTCTGCCTAAGTAAACGTAAGGCTGCTGAAGCGCCAGACTCACGGATGGATCGAAAGATTGAAAACCTCCGCTCGGCAAAGAAGCATAGGTTCGACTGAGACTAAATCCATCTTTCGCCAAGTGCCAAGCTTTTCCTGTCAAAGCGCAAACGCCGATGAGCGCAAACAAAGAGAGCAACCGTTTCACAATACCTCTACAAAGAAACCTTCAGTATATTGGGCTATCTTGCTTTGTGGCAAGGCGAAAAGAAAAATTTCTGGTGTAAAAAAAAATATTAATATATACCGATTGGTCGAGAAAAAAAAACAATGGAAAGATCATGCACGACGCACCCACTCCAGCTTATATTCAAGAGCACGCCTGCCACAGCTTGCTTAAACCGCTCATAGCTTCGATCATCAAATTTCCGCCTGAAGGAGACAAAGGCGACGTATCTTATAAAGAACTCGTCTGTTCAACAGAAGACACGGCCTGCATTTCAGAAATTCTTATGATTTTAGCAGAGCATGGAAAGATCAGTTTGCTTTTCAAACAAGGACATCTCAAACAGCTTGGCGCGCAGATCAACCACCTTCATCCCTTAAAATTTTTATCGACGATTTTCAAAGATCCCAATCTTCGCGAGTGCATGAAAAAAGTAGCCGATGACTATTTCAAATGGAACGGATTTATGGAAGGGCTCGCTCCTAGTTTAACCAAAGAGGCCGACAAAGGAAAGTTGGAAAAGCATCTCCTCGATTTTGCAGAAGATATCGGAATTTCGCCAGACCACATAAGAAAATACTTTCAAAATCGGGATTGGGAATCTTTAGTTCATTCTCTCATGAGTTTTTATGATTGATAGCGCTCCAAGCGAAACACCCGAAGAGATCAGTTTAAGAAACTCTGACGAGTACCTGCAAAACCTAGGAAAGTCCCCTCCCTGGCAGATGGCTATCGCAGCCTGCATTATGGGAGGAGGCGCTTTCTTCACAAGAAAACGGGCAAAAAAAATCAACTCGATTACTGTCATTCCATCGGAGGCTGGGCCAGAAAACTCCGATCCGTCTCCCCTATCTTCTCTGCCTCGCTTGCTGCGTCATCGAGAAATCAGCCGCCCCTGCAGTTTTAGCTGTGCGCCAGAGCAAGCGAGAAAAATTTTTGAAATCGTAGAGATCTTACATACCTACTCAGCTATTGGATTGCTAAAAGGAGGGTGGGTTGGACATTTAAGAAAATTAGAAGAGGAGATCGACAACGTTCCTGCTTTAAACTTTCTTTGGACAATTTTTTCAAACCATGCACTGAAAGAAAAAGTGCAAGGAATTTTCAATGACACATGGAAAATAGGACATCAGCAAGGTTTTTTAACTGGCATAGATAAGGGAATGAGAAGGTACTCTCGAGAAAAGCTAAATCTAGATCTTGATCCCTGGGCCCGATCATTAAAAGTCTCGAAAGCTGCCGCTCAACATCTGATCCAAAAAAATGATTGGAAAGGACTCGTAAACCTTCTTCTTTCCACTCATCGAGCCTTATAAAAAAGCTCCCGAGCGTACTTTGCAAACGAGTAAGGAGTGACGATTTTAGCTCCGTAAACTTGCTGCATATATAAAGCGTTAGCAGCTTCCCACCCAGCAATTCCCTCTAATAAGTCTAAATCCGTCTTCCATGTTTTTTTCTTTGATTCGGAATGGATCCATATATGCTTAGTTCCTACGCACATGAGCTCCATCAAGGTTTGCCCTCCTGAACGGGTACAGGTGCTGTCGCTGCGATAAAAAAGAGGCGCGATCACCCCATCATTTTGAAACGAAAGCGGAACTACTGAAAAATTCGGAGGATACGCTTCAGTTTGCGCTACCAAATCTGAAACGCTTTTCAAAAGAGAGTTTTCCTGGGGGCGATGATTAGCGCAAAAGACAAATAAATGGCCTACCACGCCTAAATGCTGGAACTCTCTAGCCAAATCTAAAAATTGACGCACATAATTCAAAGAGCCTTCAAACGCCGGCTGAGAACCTAATAAAATCGTAAAGACTAAATCTTGAGGCTGGATTGTAAATTCCACTTCCTCTGTATGCCAGCTAGCTTGAATCGGTCCTTTACAAACCGCATTTTGAATCAATTGCAATTCTTCTTGATTTTTGATCTTTGCCTTAACAGAAAATGGCTCGGAAAGACGAGGTTTTTTGTGATAATGGAAAAAGGACTGACGAACGTAAAAAGGTTCATAACGAATTTGTTTCTCTGCTAAACGGCAATGCTTTGCCCAGAATTCTTCTGTCGTTTCCCCATCTTGCAAACAGGGAGGAATAGTCGTTACTTGTAAATAGGTGCGATCTTTGTTCGATAAACGGCGAATCGATCGAAAATAATGGGTGGCTTTAGGAGTAGGTAAATCAACAAGCACTTTTTCTAAAGTGACCTTCTTTTTGTTTTTTCGATAAAAAAATCGAAGAGCTTTAATGATTGATCCTGTGCAAAGAGGCTGCGTGTCGATAATGTGGTCTACATTTTCTTGGCGCAAAATCTTTAGCGTCTGAAAAAATACGTAAGAAGAAAACAAAAAATCAGAAATCAGAATGCTCATGCAAAGAAATTTTAACGCTCTAACATTGCCGCTTTTTTGTGCAGAATTCCACATCGCAATGGCTCCCCTTCCCATCCATTTAGGGATCCAATCTTTGAGAAGATCTTTTCGGATGACACGAATGTGGGGATACTGAAGCCGGAGTTGCTGCTCTTTAGCATTGGCGGCTTGGATCAATCCGCCGCCGCCAGATGAAGCAATAATCAAAACTGTCTTTATATTAAGCACCGATGATGCCGCCCATCACTAAAAAAGAGAGCAATTTAGATCCTGTATGAATAAGGAACAATTGAAAAGGCATTTTTCCCCAGATGACTGCACTGATTTGCGTAGTAGCCACAAATCCTAGCCAAAAGCAAAATCCTACATACATACCATCCGATACAGTAGTCACCCCTAAATAAGCTTGAAAATAAGCGATAAAGTAGGCCATCACCAAAGCGACAACTCCGCTCCAAACGATGTGGATTTTATTTTCTACTCGATCCGAGTCTTTAATGCCTGATAACTTCATCCAAAGCGGCCCAAATAAAAGCTTGGAGTACCACACCATGCCGATGATCATATATAAAACTGCTGCGATCAAGATCGCAAACCAATCAATCTGAATTTCTTCCATTATTCCTTCCTTTTGAATTAATTTACTCGCTTTGAATCCGTCTGTATGCTCAAAATGATTCTTGAGTCACGAACGGTATATACCGTTTTTTGACTCAACAATCGGCTATTGGACCGGTTCAAAGCTGCCAAAAATGGATCGCAACAAAGTGAGCTAGTATTGCTGAATATAACTCACTTTATTGCGATCGATTTTTGGCGGTTTTCAATCCCGCCTGTAAGCCGATTCTTCAGCTTTCTTCGGTATATATCAAAGATTTCAGTTTATGTACATTTCGGTCAAGAAAAAGTAGATAAGAGACCATAGACGTAAAACACATTTCAAAGCTATGCTTTTCACGTTCATTTTTATAGAGGATACCAATGATCGTTTGCTGTACTCGATTCGGACGTTTATTTACAGACTCTAAACCATGGCTTGAGTCTGATGTGCTAGAGCAGACTTGGAGAACAGTCTACATGGTTTCATCGGGATTGTTTAAAAACGTTCTCTGCCATTTTTTCCCCCGGATAGGAAGCTATTCTTACAGTTATATGGAAGCAAAGGAAGGCAATAGCTTCATGACCGCGCATGCAACGACTAGTTTAACGAATGCAGTCAACGAACTAAAACGACTTGCCGGCCTATCAAAAAACATCGATATCTACACGGGAACCATGCACTCTTTGCACAGTTATGGCGGCAAATGTTCTTTGACAAGCACGCTAATCAGCGTTCCGCAGCATTATATAACTAGACCGAACGCTCCCGATTTTGGCAAAGAACTTTCTGGAGAGCTTCAACATTCATTGCAGCATTTCTCCGACGATCAAACACGATTTCTGCTTGCCCGAGAAATCGGATATATCAAACACAATCATAGTTTTTTGAGAACGACCATTAAAATAGCCCTTCTTGGAGCCGGACTGCTCTCTTCAATCCCTCCTTTCGGAGCCTTGCTCAGTCTCGCCGTAGGTTCGTTTGCATTAGGATGTTATCTGATGAACGAGCGTTTTTTCCAACAAAAGATGGATGCAGTCGGCGTAGATGTTCTCGCTCAAAAATATGGGGACAAGCAAAGGGCGATGCAGATTGGAATCGAAACTCTAGAGAAAATGCGTCAAAGGAATTTACAAAAAAGAGCAAGCAATCCCAAAACAGAGCTTTATCTTTCAGAAGAGGGCAATAATTGGTTTGATATTACTACCCCCTCTTTAACAAGCCGGATCGAAAAGCTTAAGCAGCTGGCTTGACGGTCGCCTTGATGATACGTACCGGTTCCACAGGACGATCTTGAGGATCTGTTCTAGTCTGTTCAATTTTTTTCACTACGTCTTCTCCGGAGCTCACTTCGCCAAAAATCGTGTGTTTCATATTTAGCCAAGGAGTAGCCGCTGTCGTAATGAAAAACTGGCTGCCATTTGTATTAGGTCCTCGGTTGGCCATGGCAAGCAAGAAAGGCTTATCGAATTTGACTGTTGGAGACACTTCGTCAGCAAAAGATTTGCCCCAAATCGACTCTCCCCCACGGCCTGTTCCTGTAGGATCTCCCCCTTGGATCATAAAACTTTTGATCACACGGTGAAAAATCGTTCCATTATAATACCCCTTTTCTACAAGACCTAAAAAGTTTTCGCAAGTTTTAGGTGCTACATCTGGTTTTAAAGTTAGCTCAAACGATCCTAAGTTCGTCTCAATAACAACAACGGGGTTTGCTTTTTTCATAGAATTTACCTCTTCTTTTGCAAGGCACTGGAATAAAGGAAGGACTAAAGCTACAAAACAAGCTAATAATCTTACAATTTTACCCATAAAAACCTTTGGTTACATAGTTCAAACCTCTCCAGCCTAGCAGAAATATGTTTTCAAATGAAGGACTACAGTGTTTCCGGTTGAAAGGCACCCAAGATTTTTGTTTTGACCGTTGAATTTTTGTAAGCGTTCAGGGGGAAGCTAAACGGGCGCGAATTATACCGTTCATAACTCAAGAATCGGCTATTGGACGAGTTCAAAGCGCCAAAAATCGATTGCGGCAAAGTGGGTTGTATTGCCTCATACTAGCCCACTTTGCCGCAATCGATTTTTGACAGCGATCTCCCGTCCAATAGCCGATTCTTGAGTCACGAACGGTATAACCTCCCCCTGAATCGCTTACTCTTCAGCTTTCTTCGGTATATAGATAAAATTCAATCAAAATCGACCCCATCAATTAACTCTCCATGATAAAGCCCTGGGAATGCGCCCTTATAAATCGTCCCATCGCTAAAGGTTAATTGACTCCCTGCAATAACTAATCCATCATGATAGAGCGCCTCATAAACGTCTCCATTAGGAAAATTAAAGACCCCTGGACCTCGAGCCAACCCTTCAATAAACTGCCCTGTAAACACAGCGCCTGTAGCATAGGTAAAAGTCCCTTCACCATGAAATATTCCATCTGCAAATTCTCCCTGATAGCCGTCTCCATTAGAGAATTTGAGAATGCCGCGTCCATGAAAGAGATTCTTGTCAAACATCCCCTCATAAACAGCTCCGCTCAGTTCATGATATTGATCATCAAAGGGTCCTCTAAAAGCTGCTTCTTCGCAGCAATCGCTATAAGTAAACACTCCTTCTCCATGAAAGAGACCGTTTTTCGTCTCTCCTTTATATGTATTTCGCTTAGGAATAAGAATCCCCTCATTGACTTTCATTTTCCCTTCTTCTGTTAGACTATATTTAACCCAATCAACATATTCAAAATATTCTTTGCTCGTTTTTTTGGGGTAATCAAAGCTATCAATCAACTCTATATGATATAAGCCAGGAAAAGGCCCGCCATACATACCTCCATTAGCGAAGATGAGAGCCCCTCTATTAGCAGCATATCCTTTTCTAAAATTCGCTGCATAAACATCTCCATTAGGAAAAGTAAACCGCCCTGCGCCGCTGGCAAAACCATCAATAAAATGGCCTTCAAAAAAAGCCCCCGTGGCATAAGTGAAAGTTCCCGCCCCATGGAACTTTCCTTTCCTAAACTCCCCTTCGTAAATATCTCCATTTTTAAATGTAAAAACGCCCTCGCCTTCAAAAAGATGATCTTTGAACTCACCTTCATAAACAGCCTTTTCTTTTTCATGATATTGACCGTCAAACGGCCCTCTCAGACAACCTTTACTTATACCGGCAGGCAGCTGACTATAGACATACTTACCTTCGCCATGAAAGCGTCCATCCTTCATTTCCCCTTGATAAAAATTCCCAAAACAGTCAAACAACTCATGAATCGCATCATTAGATTCAATCTCCGAGTCTTCTTGCTCTTCTATGTCTTCTTGATCGATCTTTTGTTCAGATTTTTCTAAAGCAACTGTAGAAACAGGTTCACTTTTCAAAGAGGGTAATTCGATTTGTTCTTTTTTAAAGGACCTTAACTCTTCGAAAAAAGATTCTTCCCGCTTACGTTTACATGATTGTTCTGTTACTGAAGTTTCTTTATTTAAAAATACTGCACTCACCCTTCCATCCAAGCTAGAAGCGTTTTTTTCTTCTTCTTTTATTTCTCGCGCCTTTGAATCATAATAACAACCTGAAACTGCCACAAAAACCTCAATTAAAATAGTTTAAATTTTTTACAGCAACATCATAAACATTCTATCAATTGATTTCAATATTAAAAAGTTTATTTAAAAATCTTTTAATCCTCAACAATGTAAAATCTTAAGCGACTGTTAATCAACAATTTACGAACACCACCCCGAAATTTCTCCGAAAGAAATAAGGCATATCTCTTGCTAAATGGGTAAAAATATTGTATCACCCAAGATGATGGAAATTGCTATTCTTATTGTCTTGCTAGGCCTTATTTTCGACTATACCAATGGCTTTCATGATGCAGCCAATGTAGTCTCGACGGTCATTGCTACTCGCGTGCTCGCCCCCATTTCCGCGATCGTCATGGCTGGCGTGCTCAATTTTATCGGCGCGACGCAAATTAGCGGAGTCGCTCAAACGATTGCGTCGGGATTGGTCCATGCCCAAGAAGCTTCTCAATTGGTGGTATTGGCAGCTGTAATCGGAGCTATATCTTGGAATCTTTTGACTTGGTTTTATGGAATTCCTAGCAGCTCTTCCTATGCTCTGATTGGAGGCCTTTTAGGAGCTGCTTGGCTTCATGAAGGGATGCATACCATCATTTGGGGAGGAGTCCTAGGTAAAGTCATCATTCCTATGGCGATCTCTCCTCTTATAGGATTTCTTCTCGCCTTTCTACTTATGAAAACGCTCTATTATTTTCGTCTTGATTCTAAAAAACACAAATTATTCCGCCATCTACAAATCGGTTCCGCTTGTTTTGTCGCTCTATCCCATGGTCTCAATGACGCGCAAAAAAGCATGGGGATTATCACACTTGGCCTTTTCGCTTCCGGATTTTTATCGCGCCCGGATATCCCCATCTGGGTTATTTTTGCCTGTGCCCTCACCATGGCGATTGGAACGGCGTTTGGAGGTTTTCGCATCATTCATACGATGGGATTTGCCATCACAAAAATTGAGCCTATCCAAGGTTTTGCCGCGGAAGCGACAGCTTCTCTCGTGATCCTCAGCGCCAGTTTTCTCGGCATGCCGATTAGCTCCACTCAAATGATCGCAGGAAGCATCACCGGCGTAGGTTCCGCCAAATCACTCAAGGCCGTTACATGGAAAGTGCCTCAAAAACTCGTAATGGCATGGTTTTTTACACTGCCAGGGGCTGGATTTGTAGGAGGCGCGGCTTATTTTCTTCTCTCATTTTGGATAAAAACAGCTTAGAACTTTTTACAGGTAAAAAGAAACGGAAGAGGTAGGATTCGA
This sequence comes from bacterium, assembly GCA_021780355.1. Lineage (GTDB taxonomy): Bacteria > Chlamydiota > Chlamydiia > Chlamydiales > SM23-39 > SZAS-17. The sequence continues at coordinate 22,472 of JAJXYX010000093.1, forward strand.
ACCCACGGACCCTCGCAGGCCTCCTGTTTTCAAGACAGGTGCAATCGGCCACTCTGCCACTCTTCCGTAATAGATAAGGAGTCTAAACTATACAAGTTTAGACTTTAAATTGCTAGCGTTTATGAAAATTGCCGCAAAAATCTCATGTCATTTTGAGTGAAATACCGGATATCAGGGATTTTATGCTGCAAAATTGTAAGCCGCTCAATCCCCATGCCCCATGCGTAGCCTGAATAGATTTCAGGATCAAATCCACCTTTTTTTAACACAATGGGATGGATCATTCCCGCGCCGCATACTTCCAACCAACCGGTATGTTTGCAAAGACGGCACCCCGCTCCCTTGCAAGATGTGCAGCGGACGTCTACTTCTAATCCAGGTTCTGTAAAAGGAAAATAACTGGGGCGAAAACGAGTTTCTACCTCCTCACCTAACAGCTTTTTCCAAAACTCATCCATCGTTGCGAGTAAATCTGCGAACGTAACATGGCGATCAACATAAAATCCTTCGATCTGATGAAAAAATACATGCGATCGAGCAGAGATCGTTTCATTGCGAAAACATCGTCCAGGAGCTACGACTCGAACGGGAGGTTTTGTCTCTTCCATTGTGTGCACTTGCACATTGCTCGTATGCGTGCGAAGAAGCCAATCGGTCGAAACATAAAATGTGTCTTGCATTTCACGCGCAGGATGATCCGGAGAGAAATTCAAGCCTTCGAAATTATAGTAGTCTGTGTCTAAATTAGGGCCGAGCCTCACTGAGAATCCCATGCCGATCAAAATATCGACAGCTTTCTCGAGAGCTTGGATCACAGGGTGCGATCTGCCTAAAAAATTCTCTCTTCCAGGAAGAGCTGGGTCTAAACGCTCTTTTTCAAAGCGCTGCCTCATCTCCTGCTCTTTAAAACAGGCCAAACTATTATCGCAATGAGAGACGAGCTCCTCTTTTAGGTCGTTAATCAACTTGCCTAAATGGGGCCTCTCTTCTGAAGGGCTATGTTTAAGTTCTAGCATCAAACTTTGAACAGGGCCTTTTTTGCCTAAATACTTGACTTTGAGATTTTCTAAATCTTTTGTGTGGGAAGCTTTTTGGAGTTCTTGGATAAACGCGGAACGAAGCTGCTCGATTTGATGCAACAAAGAAGTCATACACACCTAAAAAAAAGCCCGGCAGCGCCGGGCTTAAAAAGAAATTACGCAGCAAGCCCTTTTTTCGCAGTACCTGCAATCGCAGTGAATGCGTGAGGATCGCGGATCGCGAGTTCGGAAAGAATTTTACGGTTGATTGCACAACCGACTTTTTTCAAACCATCGATCAATCGGCTGTAAGACAAGCCATTCATCTTTGCGGCCACTCCAATACGAGTGATCCAAAGGCTACGGAAATCGCGCTTGCGCAATTTACGGTGTTTGTAATTGTTAGCCAGAGCTGTCATCAATGCATCTTGGCTCAATTTAAGGTGGTTCTTTCGATCGCCGTAGAACCCTTTGCAGCGCTTAAGAAGTTTTTTTGTTCTCGCTCGCGATGCGACGGCGTTTGTTACACGTACCATGACTCTTCTCCTATACGCCCATTAACATTTTAAACATTTTCACTTGACCTTCGTCAACAAGCCTGGATTTTGCTAAATCACGTTTGCGCTTGGAACTTTTTTTCGTCAAAATGTGACGTCTTCCTGGACGGGTGCGTTTTAATTTTCCGGTTCCTGTTACTCGAAACCTGGCTGCTACAGCCTTTTTAGTTTTCATTTTAGGCACGACTCTACTCTCCTGATTTCTTAGGGGCTGTCTCTGCGACGGCTTTAGGCCGCTTGCCGCTAGGAGCAAGCGTCGTCGACATCGATCGACCCATTAATTTTGGCGGCGCTTCCACAATCGATACGTCGGACAGTTCTGTGCAGAACTGCTGAATCACCTTGACCCCAAGATCCAAGTGAAGCATTTCGCGACCGCGAAACATACATGTGATACGCACTTTATTACCCTTGGTCAAAAAATCCCGGGCATGTTTGATTTTCGTTTGAAAATCATGCGTATCGATGTTTGGCTTCAATTTGATCTCTTTGACCTTGATCTGAACTTGCGCCTTTTTACTATCTTTTTCTTTCTTCGCTAATGCGTAGCGAAACTTGCCGTAATCGATGATTTTCGCTACAGGCGGTTTCGCCGTGGGCGCTATCTCGACTAAATCTAGGCCCATTTCCTCTGCGCGAGCTAAAGCCTCTCTCAGCGTTAAAATTCCTAATTGGTCGCCGCTTTCTGTGACGACTCGAAGTTTGTCTGCTCGGATCTCTCTATTAATTCTCAAAATCTACCGCGGTTCTGGTTCTTTTAAAAAAACGAAGTTCTCAGGTTCTTTTCTAACATAAGAACCAAAATTCTTTCAATAAAAGCTTCGCTAATCAATGCATCTTTTTTTCCTGCAGGGCCGCGGAGCTCTCTCGCCGAAGCGATGGACACCGGTCTCATCAAAAAGTCTAAGGTCATCAAATCTATGCGAGGTTCATCCTCTTCCATACTTTCAACTTGCACTTCCTCAGGCAGCTGAAGCCCCTTCCAGGCGCGCCGTTTTCCGATGACCCGGACCCAGCAATCAAAGCCCAACATGATAAGGGTTTTATAGATCGAATGCAAGGAGGAATTCATATTTTTCTCCAATTCCCCTCTCGGATAAAAAAGAATTTGCTGCATAGATGAAAAAGAGGTTCGCAAATCTTTTATTGAATCCCCTTTCCAGAGGCGGCAATTTTTTTGAAAAAGGAGCAACAATTCATCAGAATACTCCGAACACTCCACTAAAGGAAGCTCTTGAAAAAAAACTTGCCGCAGACGCTCTCTCGCTTCCATCCCCTTTTGAAACCAAACAACTCCCTCTTCCCAGCTCGCCCAAAATCCCAGCTTGGCACCTATTTTTCGGTAGTTATTTTCTTCAAAAGACGAAAGTAGCTTAAGAAATTTTTTAAGCTCATCTTTGGAAAAGCTAGCAGCTCCTTCGATTCGAAGTCCCTGGTCAGGAAGACTGTTGATAGAAAGCAGCTTAAAGGCCTGGAGCTCCGAAGTATTAGACAGGAGGGGCCCCTGCGTCAATTGATAAAACGACCCCATCTCAACTAACTCAACCAATGCCCCTTTTTCTTCGATATCCAGTAAAAAAGAACTTTGTTCATCATGCCCCTCTTTTTTTAAAAGAGCAGATGCACTCACAGGAACCATCTCGAGGAGACGAATAGGGCGAGCCTGCTGGACAATCTCTTTCATCTTCTGTTCCAGCAAAGGCAGCGTATCCGGATGGACGGGGTGGGGAAAATAACATTCGCAGACAAACCCTTTATCCGTAGCCTCCGCGAACCAAAGATCGACTAAGGGAAACGTCTCAAAAAGAGCCGCCGCTAAAACATGAGAAGCAGTCTGACGAAGAGGTTGTAAACTTAAAGATTTCTTTTTCAGCGCTATTTTACTTGAATAGGTTTGGGGTTGGGATGTAGCTGACTCGAACAGCCGACCTCCACGATGTCAACGTGGCGCTCTAACCAACTGAGCTAACACCCCACGACAAATTTTAAAGTACGATATCATAGCCTATTTGCGAATTTGAGGCAAATCGCGATTCACGCGGTTAATAAAGAAACCCAAAAAGGTAGAGAGGAATCGTCTGCTTAGAGCCAACAAGGAGATCGTCTGCTATAAGAAATGCTTGTTTTTCGCAGCTTATTTGTTTAGAAGATTTTTTAGCGCCTCCCACCTCAAAAATCCAATCCTCAATAGAAAAATCCCCAATTTTGCTATAAAAAATGGATATTTCTGCATTTTGTACTTGATTCACTACAAACGTCTCTCTCATCTTTCCCTTCATCTGATCTTGAGCCAAGGGAAGATAAGCGGAATGGATGAGATTGGTGTTTTCTGGATATAATTTAGTGGGGTTCCTTAACGAAGCTTGTCCAGAATTTCCTGGATAAATCGATCGAACCAATCCTGCTTGCTCAAGATATTTCAAATAATTTGAAATACTTTCAAAATCTTTATTTAAATTATTAGACAACTTCGAAGCGTTTAATTCACCAGGAGAAGAATTGAGAACGAATTTATAAAGCTGCTCAATGACAGCAAGGGATGAAGTTTTCAATGTATGCAAAGTAGCAATATCTTCATAAATAGTCATTTGCACAGCATTATCTAATGCTTGAAATTTATCTTTATCTTTCGTGTATCCTTTGAAGAATGGGTAATACCCTAATTTCAAATAATCTTTGAAATGCCTTAAGACACCTGTAATTTGCAATCCTTGAGCGATTTCTAAGTGTGAAGCAAGCAGATCTTTCAGTTCAAGTTTAGGCACCGCAATATTTAAATAAAACGCTAAATATTCGCGAAATGAAAGGCCGTGAAGCTTATGGAGAACAACCCTGCGGGAAAGGTCGTATTTACCTTGAACCAGGTCAATCATAGAGCTTCCGGAAAAGAAAATTCGAATAGATGGATAGGTATCCACGATATTTTTTAATTCGGCCATCCAATGAGGATATTTATGAATCTCGTCGATGAGCAAAAAACGAGTCGATGTTTGCTTATACAAATAGTCGGCCAATTCAAGCAGAGTATGATTCAGAAAAAACACATTATCAGCAGAGACATATAAAGCTTCTCTTTTTTTCGCTCCGGATTGAATAGCGTATTGGAGCAAAAAAGTGGTTTTTCCAATTCCTCTGGCACCAAGAATACCGCATACGTGCTGAGTAGTCACAAATTCGTTAAATTGATCTCTCCAAAAAAACGGTTCATTCTCTATCTGCTCAATAATAATACGTTGAATTTCAAACAGTCTGTCCACAGTTTGCCTCGTTAGGTTACAACCTAATAATATCACATATTTCATTAGGTTGCAACCGAACAAACCAAATGGACCGACCTACAAAAAACTTAAGTGATTTAATGCAAGTTAGATACGTCAAAGACAGCTCAAGAATCGGCTATTATACCGTTCGTGACTCAATAATCGGCTATTGGACAGGTTCTTCAGCTTTCTTCAGATGAATCAAGAGATTTCTGTCGGTTTATTTCTGAGTTTAGTACGCTTTCTTCTAAAAACGTGCACATGAAACCTCATCTTGAATTAGCCCATGATTTATGGCGCTCCCGGGTTCTTCCGGGGGATTTAGCGATCGATGCGACGCTCGGCAACGGGCATGACGCTCTCTTTTTATCCGAACTGGGCTGCAAGGTTGTCGGCATGGATATTCAAGAGGCCGCTCTAGCAAAAGCTAAAGAGAGGATTGGAGAAGACAAAATCGAGCTGCACCTTCGCTCTCACGCCGAGATCGGCAGCCTTATTTTACCTAAAAAACCCAAATTGATTGTTTATAATTTAGGCTATTTGCCCGGAGGAAATAAAGAGATCACGACCGTGACGGAGTCTACGCTTTCAAGCGCTCAAGATAGTTTAGACCTTCTCAACTGCACAGGAGCTTTAAGCATCACCTGTTATCCAGGCCATGATGAAGGGTTGAAAGAAGAAGAGGCTCTGATTAAGTGGGCGTCTCAGCTCGATCCAAAACAATGGAGCGTATGTCATTATAGATGGCTCAATCGACTCCGCGCGCCCAGTCTTCTATGGATTTGCGGGCTTCTGCCATAAGATAAAAACTTCCACAAATGACAAATATATCGGCCTCAACGCCGCTTAATTCCAAATGCTCGGATGCAAACGCTGCAATGCCAAAAGAGGCGGCTAAAGAGCTTAATTGATGTGCCGTAAAGAGTCGCGGATTTTTCCCTCCAATGCACGTGATCGAGCCTGCCTGAGCCAAAAGTTGAAGGCACGATGACGCATCTTTATCTAAAGAAAAACCGACAAAAAAATGGAGGGTCTTACCGGGAAAATGAAAGCGGACAGCGCTGATCAGCTTGGCTATGCCATGAGGATTATGAGCCACGTCGAGAACAAACTTTTCGTGAACGACTTCAAAACGGCAAGAGGGGCGCGCTTTGATCCCGGCAAGAATAGAAGGGGAAGAAATACCAAGCATTTGGAGCGCTTTTTTCGCGATAAGAGAATTTTCTTCATCATAAAAACTGCTTTGACTGCGAGGAGCTCTAATTCCCTCTAAAAAGGGGACTTGCGGACCTAAGAGAAAAGGAACGCCAGGTTTAATAATCCCCGCTTTTTCATGGGCAATCTCTTGCAAAGTTTCTCCTAATAGATGCATGTGGTCATAGTCAATCGAAGTAATGATCGATAAAATAGGGCAAATGACATTCGTCGAGTCAAAACGACCTCCGATCCCTGTTTCGATTACAGCAAAATCAATCCTTTGCTCAGCAAAATAGGCAAAGGCGAGAGCCGTTGTATAATCAAAAAACGAACCTTCGCCCATCTCCATGATCGGAGGCAAGAGGCGTAAAACGTCTTCTTCTGGAATCATACGGCCATTCACACGAATTCTTTCGCAAAAAAAGAGTAGATGAGGCGAAGTATAAAGCCCAACCTTGTAACCTTCCTCTTGCAAGGCCGCAGCTATTTTATGACAAACAGATCCTTTGCCGTTAGTGCCTGCAACATGAATGGATCGAAAATAGCGATGCAGATGTTTTTGCTCTTGATCAATGCGGCGCATCGACTCTAAACCTGAATGAAACCCTCTTTTAAACGAAAAAAGATGGTCCAATAGCGAATTCAAAGGAGAAAGAACTTGGCAAATGTCTCTTCGTTGACCCATGAACATCCTAAAGAAAGATGCGGTTTAAACGCTCCATGATAATCAGAGCCGCCAGTCGCGATCCACCCTTTTTTCTCTGCCAGCTCTACCCAAGGTCTTTCTTGCTGCTTCGGAAGTTTTGCGTAGTAGCACTCGATCCCATCAAAGGGAAGAGCCAACAGATCTCTCAACACAAATCCTCTTCGCAAAAAATGGGGGTGGGCCAAGACGGCTTTGCCTCCCGCTGCATGAATCTGCCGAATCGCGTCATGAGGAGTGAATTTTTTGCCTGGAGCGTAACAACAGGCTCCTTGCTTTAAATACACTTCAAACGCTTCTTGCCATGTCCTGACGTAGCCTTTTTGCACCATAAGAGCTGCAATATGTGGGCGTCCGATCGTTTTTTTTCCTTCCAATCGCGAAGCAAAATGGGTCAGTTCATCTTCAGTAACGGGAAGATTTTTTCGAGCTAAATTAGCCAAAATTTCCCGATTTCTCGACACTCTTCGTTTTTGAATCTCAGTTAAAAAAGCGTTAAACGTGGTAGAGGCAATATCCACTGCGTAGCCCAAGATGTGCACGCTTACATCGCTATATTCTGTAGATAGCTCGACACCAGGGAGCAATGTAATTTCTCGAGACAAAGCCCCTTGAAAAAGCTCAGGCGTATAAGCCTCCATCGTATCGTGATCTGTAATGGAAAGCCCCTGCAAGCCTGCTTTAGATGCCAAATGAATCAAAGTTAAAGGAGAATCGCTGCCATCGGAACAATCGCTGTGGCAATGAAGATCTGCCCGAAAAGCGTTCATGAACAACCTATTACTCGAATTTCTGGTTCCAAATGCCAACCCGTTTTCTCTTGTACGCGCTCTTGAACCATTTGGATCAGATCGAGCACATCTTTGGCGGTAGCGTCGCCTGCATTGATTATAAAATTCGCATGCAGAGAAGAGATTTTAGCCCCTCCGATCTGAGCTCCTTTCAAACCGCACTGATCAATCAACAAGCCAGCAGGCAGTTCAGGCGTTGGATTGCGAAAAATACATCCAATGCTTTTGTCTTTATAAGGTTGCGTATTGAGCCTTTTTTCTAAAACGGCGAGCTGATGAGCTCTTGCCTGCTCTGAGGGAGAAAGGGCAAATAAAGCCGAAATAATAGCGCCCCTTCTTTTTTGAAATGGACTCTGGCGATAACCAAATTCTAATTCTTCTTTGCGCTCGTAGCAAAGCTCCCCTTCTAACGTTAAAAACTGGACAAAGCGGAGAGGCTGAAAAGTTTCGCTTCCATTAGCTCCTGCATTCATAAAAATAGCGCCCCCTACCGTTGCAGGAATGCCTGAGGCAAATTCAAGCCCTGAAAATCCTTTGCGCGCTGATTGAATGCCTAATAAAGAAAAACTATATCCCGAACCGACCGACACTTCGCTGCCTTTCCAATCGCAAAAATCAATTTTATTCAAAATAGCCAGTCCCTCAAATCCGCGGTCGTCAAAAAGACAGTTCGACCCCTTGCCAAGGATTAAAAAAGGAATTTGTTCGCTGCGAATCCACTGAAAAATTTCTTGCATCTCCGCAAGAGATTTGGCTTCAGTAAACAGACGGATCGGCCCTCCGACCCCAAAAGTAGAAAATTCTTTAAGCGAGCGCCCCTGCTGGAATGGTTGCATGATATATCCCATCTAATAAGCCATTGATGAACTTAGCGCTCTCTGGCGAGCCGAATTTGCGGCAGATACGAATCGCCTCAGCGATCGCTACTTTAGGCGGAATAGAAGAATCATGCAAGAGCTCAAAAGCCCCCAAACGCAAAATCGATTTTTCAGCTCGAGAAATCCTGTCAAAACTATATTCCGTTGAAAAACGGGTGATCATCTCGTCCAGTTCGGCCAGATGCTGTTCAACTAGATGAGCTCTAGCGTCCGCTTCGACCATAGTTTTTTTTGTCACTTTGAGCTCTTTCATCAAAAGCGCAACCATCTCTTGAGGCTCGGATAAGGAAAAATCCCTACTAAAAAGAATTTGAAACACGATCTCACGAAATTTTTGCGGAGGCAAAGCCATAAATACCCGTTGAAGCTAATTCCAGGCCCAGACTATAGCATATCCCCCCGGTTTTTTTCTAACAGTAAAAAATTTCACCATCCCTTGCTATTTCTATGCTAAATTGTTATCTTGACAGGAATCTAGAATCTTTCTTTAAGGTCACCGTGATTGGCGTATTTTTAGACACAGAAACGAATGGACTGAACCCTCAGGTTCATAAAATTTTAGAAATCGCCTGTAAAATCGTCGATTTATTGTCTGGCGAAGAAAAAGAGAGCTTTCAAACCATCGTAGCTCAGCCAATAGCTGCATGGGAAAAAAGCGACCAAGAAAGTTTGCGGATCAATGGATTTACTTGGGAGGAGATGGCGCAAGGAATGACGCCAAGACAAGCGTCTCAGCAAATTATCGATCTCTTTACTCTCTCAGGCGTGCGAAGAAAAAAGGCGGTCTTTATCTGCCAAAACCCCTCTTTCGATCGAGTCTTTTTTTCTCAGCTGATCGATGCTGACACGCAAGAATTATTAAGCTGGCCCTATCATTGGCTCGACTTAGCTTCTATGCACTGGGCTCTGACAATGGAAAAAGCTAAAAAAAATCAAAGTCCTTTTCCCTGGGAAACTGGCTTTTCCAAAGACTCTATCGCTTCGTACTATCGTCTGCCGGGAGAATCTAAACCCCATCGAGCGATGAATGGGGTGAATCATTTGCTTCTTTGCTATGAAGCTGCCGTTGGATTTCCGAATAAGCGTTAATTGTATTCTACTTGTTCCCGAACTTTTTCTCTGCGAGCTTCGCTTCTTTCCACAAGCTCTTTCATCATGTCAACCAAATTTTTGGCTGAATCAATGCCGCGATAATCGATTTGAGGTTCATAGGGGGAATTAAGCTGGTTCAATAGAGTGGGGACAAACTCTTGCTTTGTGACAAATCTTCTACCTAGTCCCGTCCTGCAAACATATTGGATGTTTCCCTGCTCCCAAGAAATGGGGGTTCGATCGCAAACGACAAGCGGAGCTCCGGCAGCAACGGCATCAGAAAGAGTCCCCCCTCCGCCTTTAGCTGAAACCAAAACGCCTCGGTAGCCGCTAGGTCCTATAGGCTGAGCCGCCATAGCGGCTAATTCCCCCATCGGCTCTTCCTCCAGCCAGCCCAAAATATTGACCTTTAGCTGGGGGTGCCCGAAATCTTTAAATGTGACATCCAGCCGATCTTTTTGCCGCTGATTTTTTCCCGTTACGACAAAAAGATGGATTTTAGGTAGTAAATTCCCAGCTCCTGGATTTTGATTCTTTTCATAATGCTCTTTTAAAAGCTTGGCATACCCATTTTGCACTCCTTGTCCACCGGCCACTAAAACAACAACCTGGGCATCAGGATCCACTCGATAGTTCTGACGCAAAGCAGCCAGTTCGTCTTCAGAATATTTTTTCAAAAATGCGCCTCTAACGGGCAAGCCACCAAAACGGATTTGATTTGGACTTAAATTTTTGTTAAGCTCGCGAGCCAACTCATCTTCCAGAGGAATCATCACGCTGCGAAGAAAATCAGGGTTAGAGACATCTTCCGGTCTTTCAATTCCATGAACTTCTGGATCAAAGTCCGTAGCGACGCTCAAAATAGGTCTTTCAGCTTGATAAGCCGATGTTTCAATGGCGCTCAAGTAACGGTCAAAACAAGAAATCACCAGATCCGTTCTACCCCTCTTTTCTAAAGAGAGCAAAAATTCATCTGCCTTTAATTGGCGGGCAGCGGCATCTTCCGTTCCAAACATCCAATTGATGAAACGCAAAACAAACCAAAGATTATGGCGCATAAGAAAATTGAGCACGTCGATAGAAGAAAAGCGCCTCTGCGATAAGGAGTAGACAAAATCGAATTTCAGCAAAACTTCTTCATCTGCGTCTACCTTATATACGTGGCCCCCTTCAGCTGCGACTAGATTTCCGCAGCGGTCTTCCACAACTCTATGTCCCCCTCCAAACTGCCAACTAAACGACGTTACGGAGCGATGGGTCAATGCCCCATCAAGTCTAGTAGACTCAGGACATTCAACCCAGCGAATCGGTCGATTTTGCAGCATCAGCCAGGTAGATTTTAGCTGATCTTGGGGATGCTGAACTCCCCGCTCTTTTACATGGCAGCAGCAATATCTATGCAAGGGATAACCTAAACGATCAGAGACAACATCATCCATCTCTCTCAAAAATTTAGTAAACCTGCCTAACATACAAGCTTCATCAGAAGCAGAAAGAGAAAAAGATTCTTTTAATTTACAAAATTCTAGAACAATCTTACGAAACACCCCGTCGCATCGATCGATCAAAGCGCTTACTTCTTCGTTAGGACCCAATGAACCTGCGTTAAAAATTTTACTCAAATCAGACAGGTCAACTACCTGAGAGTGTCCCGGAAAAACTTTCTGCATAAACAGCCTCTTCTTTTTCACCAAAAACTTTATCTCAGAAAAAAATAAAATTCAATATAAAAACAAAAAATATATAAATTTCAAAAAAACAAAAACTCAGAAATTGAAAACAAAATAAAATAAAATTTAAACTTAAAACTGACCAAAAAAACGAACTATTTATTTTACGCAGATTACCCATGCAAAAAAAGACGAATCGGTTGATAATTAATTAAACAAACCATATAATTATCATCAAGAAACAATTGCAAAGGATTTTTAACATGACAAGTCCCGTAAATTTTAAATCACACCATCAAATCCATTTTATAACGGAAGGCGACAGGCAAGCCAACGGAACCCTTGATTTCTTGCAGCAAGCCGGCATTTTGACTCCCGAAAATGAAAAAGCTGTTTTTGTTGATAACATAGCCAATTTAGATACCCTTAGCGAAGGGATCGAAACTTTACATGACGCTCGCATATTAACACAGGAAAATTTCGACGCTCTTTTATCTAACAACGGCCTGCACGCAGAGGGGATTGCCCGAAGTATCGTACGGTTACATCTTCTAGGTATGTTAACGCCGGAGAATCGGCAAGCCCTCTTAGAAAGAGGTGGGGCGAGAGCTGCGCTGATCTGCATGACCTTAATTACATCTGTAGCTTCTCCTTCGATCAAAAACGCTTTTCAAGTACGCCCCGATGATTTGCGCTTCCATCCTCAAGAAGTACTGCAAAGATGGATTCAATTGCCTCGCCCCCCTTCCACCATTGAATTTTTAACAAACGCTAATGAAGCTCAACCAGGAGTCGATGGAGGAGGACCCTCCGCGCAATTTTATACAGAGCTGACAGAAAATCTGTTGAAAGAAGGTGTCGTTTTTTCATCTGTAGACGAAAAAACTGGCATGCCCAGAAATGCAAACTTTGATCTACATGGTAAAACCATTTCTCAAATCGGAACTCTACTTACTCATATGTATAAGCGAAGTCTTATCTCAGGAAGAATTTTGCCAGATGAGTTTTTTGCCCTTCTTGCGATCGTAAAAAATGAAAACGACTCTTTAAGCATGCAAAGAAAAATCGTAGAGATTTTGCAAATAGGTCCAACCCCCCTCATGCAAGCCTGGCTCGACGGAGACGCCTCCAAAAAAGAGGAGGTATTAAAAGCTTTTAGGGATATTGAAATGGATCCTAAGTTAGATTTTTCCGACGAGGATTTACACAAGAAAACAAACGAATGGATCCAAGAAGCAGTAGATCCTTATTTGAAAATAGCCCGCGCGTTTCTTTCCGGAATTTCCGACTCATTAGAAGCCGATCTTCATCCCGAAACAGCTATTGCCATCAGTGCACAGCTTCAAGGAAATCCTGTCGCGCCCCAAGCGCTCATCGCTTCTTTTCGCATGAACTCAAACAACCCTGTCGTGTTAGAAAAATTCGAATGGATAAAAGAACGGATCAATCTAGAACATCAGATGGAAGGCTCAACCTGGATCCTACGATTTTTCTTTTGCATCACTGCCCAAAAAGCTTTGAAAATCGGCGATTTCGTAGATATTTACGAATCTATGGATGAAAGATGTACAGCCTACACCTGCGTTAAACGTTTAAATATCCCAGCGAATCCCTCGACTAAAGAAGAATTCTTTGAAAGGCTTGATCAATTGATGGCGGATGATACCTTTAGCATGGCTTAAACAAGCAGAGATAGAGCGCGAAACTCGACCTCAAAAAAAATAATTTTAACCTTGAAAACCACTACTTAAAAGGGTAAAGTTATGGCAAAAAAAAAGAGAGCATTTTATGGTTTTTATAATTAACAAACTTTCTCCTTGCTTCCCTTGCTTTAAAACTAAAAAAAACACTCCAAAAGAAGATCTCTTTTTTGAAAAAATACGAAAAATTTGGCCAACAGTTCCAGATCAGCTTAAAGAACATGCCGATTTTTGTGAATTTCTTTATACCTCTCGATTAATTTTTACGATGGTGGGCTATAAAAACTCACTAGACCAACAAGATGAAGAAACAGCCCCCTCCGAAATGCGCAAAGTCATTCATTTTAGCGAGGTCGACGGACAACCGTGTCTTTGGAAAGAAGGCCGGTGGGTTCATTGGGATGACATCAAGGAACAACTGATTTGTGATCCATCTAGGAAAGAGATCGTCAGCAGAGACGATCTTCAAACAGTATGGAACTACTATTACAATCCTGAAAGCGGCGAATCTGGCTTATGCCCTTCAAGCCGTTACAACAATGTCCGACCTGTCTATTTGCTGACTCAAAAGGAGATGACGGCTTTAGGAATCACCCGGGAAAATCCCTGCCTTCTTCAAGTCTTTACCTCAAACAACTCTATGATTCCTAAGCTCTCTCATGTAGGTCTTAGAATCATCAACCAAAATGGCTACGTCTATTCTCTAGGATTTGAAACTCCCAACACGGAAACTCCCTTTCCTCAACAAAAAATCACCGGCAGTTATGATGCTGTCATCTCCTCTTTGGATTATGACGAGTTCTCTAACTTTAAAACGAGAAGAGTCACCACATTCGCTAGAAGCGAAAAGCAGTTTCAATCTGCTTTAGATAAAATTACAGAATATAGTCAAAGAGACCTAAGGTTCAATCGCGCCCATCAAAATTGCGCCACTTATACGACAGATATCATGCGATCTGCTGGCATAGAGCCCCCCTCTATTGCAGCGCCCGCTCTGAGCGCATTAGAAGAATGGGTAAACGACACGATTCCTTACGTAGGTCCAACTCTTCACGGAACAGGCTGGGTCATTAAACGAATTTTCCTCTTTGGAGCCGAGCTGCCTTTTCTCGGACACGGCGTCCGCGCGATCATCTTTCTTGCTAAAAAAATCAACACATTATTTAGCGCTCTTTTCTTGATCCTGTTGGGAGCCAGAGAAGGCTCGGAGCCAAAAGCGGAAGAAAATGAAGTTGACAACAGAAATGGACTTACTTACTTCGACAGGCTTTATACGAAATGGAACGATCTATTTGACGACAAACGATGCGTGGCCCATTCGGTTAAAAGATTCGTAGACTGGCAGCTCGAAGAGCAAAGAGACCGAACGCTCACTTACGGCTATGCAGGCCCTCAATTCTATATTACAAAACCAATAGAAATACAAACAGTTTAACTAAAAGGAAACTAGAGTTATGATAGATGCAGCTCTTCGATTTTTGACCGAGTCTACGCCTCCGCGAGACAATTACGTATTAAATGGATTCGAGTCGGCTGGCAATGCTTTTTTATTTCCCGCGTCGAGCATTCTTACTCTTTCCCAAGTAAAAAACCCCTCTAACGAGCTACATCTACATCGTCTACGGGCAGCTCAAACCGTGGCCTTAGGGTTTTTCACTCTTCCTCTCACTCTGATCGGCGCTGTTTTAAAAGGAATCGGCCAAGCAATCCCTCATCCTACGATTACCGCCTCCGACGCCGACGTAGAGCAAACCAATCCTTTGAAAATTCAACAATGCTACGATTTGTCCGCCGCCTTCAATCAAGTTTGTCTTGAGAATGGTTTTGTTTCCGAGTCAGGTCTACCTCTTTTTTACATGTGCTCAGGAACAGCGCTAGGAGCCGTTCGACACCAAGGCATCATTCCCTGGGACGATGATTGCGACTTTGTCGTCTTTCAAGAACATGAAGAGCGTTTTCGCACATTATTCGATAAGCTGCGAGAAGTTGGCATTGAAATCACCAATCTACGATTCGACAGTACATATAAGATGCAGTTTTCTGCTAAAAAAATCGAAGAAATGTACGGCAAAAAAGCTTCCCCTGAAACAATAGGCGCTATTGATATTTTTATTTGGAGCAAAATGTCAGATGGGTCCTATACCTACGACAAACCAATCAGCCGGCATCGATGGCCCAAAGAATATTTTTCTCCAGAAGATCTAGCTGAAGGATTTGAACTCAAAGAGTTCGGGCCTCAAAAAACGCCTCTTCCTTTACTCAAAAAACCCGACAACTATCTGAGCCGCTACTACGGACCTAATTTCAAAACCCACGGGATCAGAACCCACGGCCATCTTAACGTTTGTTTGGGCAATAGAAATATACAAATCCCTTTCTTTAAACTCGAAGCCCACTACTTTGAAATCACAAAATGGAAAGATCGCTATGCGGAAGGACTCCCTCCCGCATCGAAACAAAAAATCGTTTAATAACTAGAAGGATCTAGCCGCACTTTTCCTCGGAAAATACGGTAAATCCAAAAACCATAGGCTAAAACGAGCGGCACTCCGATCGCTACTACGACAAGTAAATTCACCAAGCTTGCATGAGTGGAAGCTGCGTTATAAATCGTTAAACTATGCGCGGCCGGTTCCACTGTGGAATAGACCAAATAGGGATACATGCCCAAGCCGAAAACACTGACCAGCAAAGCAATACTCACACAGGAAAAAATAAAGGCCCAGCCGTCATTTCTTTTACGCACCTGCCAAGGAATAGCAAAAATGCTCAGTAGCGCTAAAAGAGGCACCAGCATGAAAATGGGATACTTTTGCATTTGATGCATCATTCTAGGCATGTACATGATCGTCGCAATGGTCGTTGCAAGATAGCAAACAAGAAAGAATCCAATAGCTCGATTAATCCAATGCCGCACGACCTCATGCGCCTGTCCCTCTGTTTTCATCGTAAGATAGATCGCGCCATGCATAGCGAAAAGAGCCATCCCCGTAACGCCTACTAGCAGAGAATAAGGGTTGAGAAGCTGCCAAAAGCCTCCATGGTAATCTTGAGATGCATCAAGAGGAATCCCTATGATCAGATTTCCGATCACAACGCCTGCCACAACACCGGTGACTACGCTAGAGAGGAAAAAGACAAAATCCCAAATTTTACGCCAAACTAAAGATTCTTGCTTACTGCGAAACTCAATAGCCACAGCGCGGAAAATAAGACCTGCAAGCAAAAACATGAGCAAGGTGTAAAAACCTGAAAAAATCGTAGCATAAGCGTTCGGAAAGCCTGCCAGTAAGCCCCCCATAACAATGATGATCCACACTTCATTGCCGTCCCAAACAGGACCTATGGCATTGAGAAAAATGCGTCGCTGAACATCATTTTTAGCAAACAGGTGGAGAGCTCCTACCCCCAAATCAAAACCATCTAATACGGTATACATAACCATCGAGATCCCAATAATCGCATACCAAAGCGTTTCCAAATCCATCGTTTACACTCCACTTCTTGAATAATCTCGATATAATATGTCATCTTCGTTCAAGGGGATTGCCTCGGGACCTTGTTTAATTTTTCGATCGAGGAGAAAAATAAATAAAGCAAATAGTAAGGCGTAAATCACCACAAACATGCAAAGAGAACCAAGAACTTGACCTGCAGAAATATTGGAAGAGAGACCTTCACTCGTTTTTAAATGATGCCAAACAACCCAAGGCTGCCTTCCCACTTCAGCGGCAATCCAGCCCGACTGCTGGGCGATATGAGGCAACCCCACAGAAAGCACCAACGTCCAAAGAAGCCAAGGTTTACGTTCCAACGTCCCCTTTTTCCAATGCCAGCACGCGAATAAAGCAATCAAAAACATGACAGCCCAAAGCCCTACCATCAAATGGTAAACCTGAAAAACGAAGGGCACATTAGGCCATTGCTCTCTAGGAATTTGATCTAAACCTTTGACTGGCGTGTGAAAATTTCCATAAATGAGCCAGCTAAGAGCCCCTGGAATTTTCAAAGCATGCACCTTTTCATTTTTCGAATCCACCCAGCCAATCACAGAAAGGGGGGTATTTCCTTCCGTCTGATAAAGTCCTTCAAAAGCGGCCAATTTAGCAGGTTGATACTCGGCAACAACATTGGCGCTGCTATGGCCTGAAAATGCTTGCAAGATCAAAGAACCGGCTGCAACGACTAAACTAATCTTCATCATCGGACGGGCGACCGTCAGATGCCGCTTTTTCATGAGATAAAAAGCGCTGACGCTCATCACGAAAAAGGCGCCCGTCACCCAGCAAGCCAGCACGGTATGTGTCAATCTGTCTATTGTCGAAGGGTTAAACACCATCGTCCAAAATCCATCGATCACGGCGCGCGATCCTGTAGCCGTTTCCGCAATTTTAAATCCAGCCGGCGTCTGCATCCATGAATTAGCCACAATAATCCAAACGGCGCTAAAATGGGCGCCTAAAGCGACGCAAATGGTTGAAAAATAATGCATCTTCGGGCCCACGCGATCCCAACCGAAGAGCAAAACACCTAAAAATCCAGCTTCTAAAAAGAACGCAAAAATTCCTTCAGCAGCTAACGCATTGCCAAAAACATCCCCGACAAATCGAGAGTAATGGGCCCAATTGGTTCCAAAAGCAAATGTTTGCACAAGGCCAGTTGCCACTCCAACTGCAAAAACCAAAGCAAAAATTTTGGTCCAAAAATGGCTCATTTCTTTATATTTATGATCTTTAGTTTTCAAGTAAATCCCTTCCATGATTACCAGCATAAGACCGAGTCCGATACTTATAGGAGGGAACAAATAATGGAAGCAGACATTCAATGAAAACTGAATTCGAGATAATAAAAAAACATCATCCATACATCAACCTGCATTTCACAAAATTTCTTTTCAACCATTTAATCTTTTAAGTCAACCCATTTTGCTCTTGTCACGAATCGTGCTAACAGGGTAAAATCACTCTCAGGGTAACCTCTAAGGCAGCATGAGTTTTTTTTATTCGATCACGCCTTTTTTTGAGATCATGATTATTGCACTCATGATCAACTACCTGCTTTCCTTTTTTTGGAATACCAAATCCATGGACTTGGTGTTAGGTTTTTTTGCCTTTTTATTTATTTTGGCCGCCTCCAGCTGGCTCAATTTGCCCGTTCTTCATAAAATCATGATCTTGCTCGGCAATGTACTCGTCATTGCCGTCATCATCATTTTTCAACCAGAACTGCGGGTCGCCTTATCTAAATTGAGCTTTAAAAGTAAAAGATACAGAGAAATCACAGAATTCGACAAATTTCTCGACCAGTTAGCCGCTAGCATCTATCGCATGTCAGAAAAAAGAGTCGGAGCTCTCGTCGCTTTGGAAAACGAAGATTCGCTGGCCGAATATGCTCAAAAGGCAGTGCCCCTTAACGCCGCTTTTTCTCCCGAGCTTTTAGAAACAATTTTTGCGGTCAATACGCCCCTGCACGACGGCGCTGTTTTACTCAGAGACCAATCCATTTTAGCCGCGGCTGTCATTCTTCCCTTAGCGGAAGACTCTACGCAATTGGCTAAATCCATGGGCACAAGACATAGAGCCGGACTTGGGCTCAGCTACCTGACTGACGCGCTCGTCATCGTTGTGTCAGAAGAGACCGGAAAAGTCTCCATCGCGCGAGAAGGGATCATGACGCGAGGCATTAAAATTGATCGTTTTAAAGGAATCATTCGCAGCATCTTTAACCCACCGCCTAAAATGAACCCTCAAACAAAATTCAATTTCCTGGAGTGGTTGAAAACGTGAAAACTTTATTCGCCCGTCTGTTTTTAGAAAATTGGCAAAGAAAACTCATTTCTCTTGTTTTGGCCATTCTTATTTGGTTCATGATCGAACATTCCATGACGATCACAAAACAAATCGATAGCATTCCCGTCCGGGTGACCCATTTGGCTCAAGAAAAAACCATTGAGGGTATGCAGTGCAATGGGATCTTAAACAAACGGATCTCGCTTACCATTACAGGAAATAAGACGGCGGTCGAAGAGCTGACAGGCAAAGATTTAGAAGTTGTCATTGATGCGACCGACAAGCCGGACCAATGGATCGCAGCTATTTGCAAAAAAAATTTAGTCAGCTTGAAACCAGAGTTTGATGTTTCCACCATGATCTCTAAAGTTCACCCTTTTGAGATGATCATCAAACAAAGTAAACTGGTCACGGAAAAAATCCCCATCACAATCACCCATCCGATCGGCAAAGCTCCGAAAGGGTATCAGTTCCTAGATATTTGGCCTTATCAGCTATCCGTCACAGTAAACGGCCCCGAAGAGGCGATTAAAAGGTTAAAAAATCGAGGCCCTATTCTCACGTTCAATTTAAGCGACATTTCGTCTGCCGAACTAGACACGTTGACAAGCAAAAAAAATAGCAATGCGGGCGATGCCATCAGTTTTTACGTTCCAAACTCTTGGAAAAAAATCAACCTCCCCTTTCTATCGGATACGCCTCTTGAAATCGACGATCCCCAGGCAAAAAACCTTCGCATCGACTTTTCGAGACAAGAATTTTTGCCCATCGAGATGCCCCTTCCCGTCACCGTTTTTTTTCCCCCTAAATATAGCCACGCCATCAATCCGGAAACCTGCGCCTTAGCATCAAACGACTTCATTGAAACAAGAAACGGGATTGAACTGATCACTATCCCCCTCTATGCACAAGGAGTGAGCCGTCTTTTCTTGGAAACCGTCAAGGATATGATCCAAATCGTCATTGTGGCCGCCCCTAAACAAGAACGGGAAAAACTTCTATGGAACGTGCAATTCATGTATCCCAATGAATTAGAAGACAGGTATGTGGCCAAAGTACTCTCCGAATCGACTGAAGAGATTAGTGACGTACACCCCCATCTTCGAGAAGATTATTTGCGCAACCGTTTTCGCAGCTATATGACCCGTTTTCGTTTATATACAACTAAACAAAATAAACTTTTATTAAACATCGAATTACAAGGCGATTCGATCTCCGTGATCCCAGAATGAAGCATGTCGTTTTATTAAAATCGCGTGCAGCTAATTTTGGCGGTCTTGAAAAATCGGCCGGACGCATCGCTTCAGCGTTTGTGGAAAAAGGGGCCAAAGTCACGATTCTTACGACAGGAGACGCGCCCAAAAACACCCCTTCTATTGCCTTTCATGCTATTAAAACTTCTTCATGGCCCTCATTTCTGCGGATGGAACAATTTGATCGATTCACAAAAAGCTGGCTCAAAGAACATCCAGCAGATCTCGTCTTCGGCATGGATCGCAACCGGGAGCAAACCCATATTCGAGCTGGCAACGGCGTACACGACGCCTTTTTACAAAGTCGCGAACTCACGGAAGGCAAGTGGAAAAGGATCTCTTGTCTTTTCAATCCGATGCACCGGAAAATTCTCGAACTTGAACGGCACGCTTTTGAACATCCTGAGCTAAAAAAACTTTTCACCAATTCTCATATGGTCCGACGCCAAATTTTAGAGCGCTATAAAACAGATCCAGCTAAAATAGAGGTCATTCACAATGGAGTGGAGTGGCGCGAAATGCAAATAGATTTTGCCAATTGGACCGTGATGAAGCAAGAAACCCTTAAACGGTTTCATCTGCCCACCGATGTATTTCATTTTCTTTTTATAGGCAGCGGCTATTTAAGAAAAGGACTCCATCAACTGCTGGCTGGACTGGCTCGCTTGCCCACTCGGGATTTTCATCTCTCCGTGATTGGCAAGGACAATAAAATGGCAGAATACATCGCTAAAGTAAAAGAGCTGGGACTTGCCAATCGCGTTCGATTTTTTGGCCCCCAATCAGATATTCGACCGTTTTATCAATTTGCCGATGTGCTTGCCATCCCGTCTTTCTACGATCCTTTTGCGAATGTCACTGTCGAAGCACTCGCCATGGGGCTCTTTGTCATTTCTTCTCGCTATAATGGCGGCTCTGAAATTCTCACCTCGGAAAATGGACTGATCATCGAGGATTTGATGAAGAGCGAGAGCGTAAGTTCAGCTCTTCAAGAAGGATTAAAACACCCCAAAACAACCGCCAGCGCTCAAGCGTCACGAGACAGCGTCAAACATCTCGATTTTTCTTTGCAAATGAATGCATTCATGCAGGCGTGCCTTGAATAAGGAAAAACTGAATTATCTTTTTCTTCGCGCCATCACCTATCCATTTAGCTGGCTCTCCTACTCTTGTCTCCATGCAATCGGACGCGGGATGGGGACGATTTGCTATTACTTCATGACCGAATACAGAAAAAGGGCGCTGAGCAACCTCTCTTTAGCCAAAGATTTGGCCCTAACTCCCAAAGAACTCATTCAAACGGCTAAAAAATCGTTTCAAAATCTTGCGATCAATTGTTTGGAATATGCTAAATTAGCCCGGGAAAAAGATTTTTCCCGCATCATTCACTGTGAAAATCCTGAGATAGCAAACGCACTTTATCAAAAGGGGCAGGGAATTATTTTTTTCTGCGGCCATCAGTCGAATTGGGAAGTATTATTTTTGGATGGCACGTCCCGCATGCAAGGAATCGCCATCGGCAAGCCGATTAAAAACAAACTGCTTTATCAATGGATTTTGTCCATTCGAGAAAAAAATGGCGGCACAATCATCGCCCCTCGCAACGCTGTGAGAGAAGGTCTTAGGGCTCTGCGCAAAGGCGTTTTTATGGGAATCGTTGGAGATCAGGGGATGCCCGATAGCGGCTATGCTTTTCCTTTTTTAGGTAGAAGGGCTTGGACTTCTACAGCTCCGGCGCTTTTGGCCTATAAAACGCAATGCCCCCTTATTTTTGCAGCAACAAGACGAGTAAAAGGCGGCTATCGAATCCATTATTCTGATCCCATTTGGCCCGATATCACAAAACCTGCAGAACTAGAAGTTGTGCGCATGATGAATGAACTTCTGACATTGCTTCAAGAGAGCATCAAAGACTCTCCTGGAGAGTGGCTCTGGCAGCACAACCGCTGGAAACAGCAAACGCCTCAAATCCTCTACAAAAGATTTCGGCAAGACTGCATTTGTCTCATTTTGCCTGAAGATCCCCATGAATTCGAAATGTTCCGCCAGCATCTGCCGACTCTTAAAATGATCTACCCCCTTGTTTTTTTCTCTATTTTTGTTCCGAGGCGTTACAAATCGGCTTCTCTCATTGAAGCAGATGAAATCATTTATTACGATTCTCTAGAAGAGACTCTGCAAAAAGACTACCGATTTAAACTCGTCTTTAATTTCAGCCAAGATCCGCGCATCGCAAAACATTACAAAAGACTAAGCGCATTCGAAGTTATTGACGCTCAAACACTTAAAAGTCTAGCAACCCCTCATCTACCAGAGTCGATGCAGTCCGACTGGTCTGAAATTTTCAAACGGGCTCTTTGCCGTCCAGGCTCTTTATGGACAAAAATTTCGTAGGAGATCTTATGCCTTTTGATCGATTTTACCTTCCCTCTCCTTTCGATGACAACGAGTCAGTTTCTATTGAAGGAGCCGAGCTGCATCATCTCGCCCACGTCATGCGTGTAAAAGTGGGAGAAGAAGTAGAGCTCATCAATGGCAAAGGAACTTTGGCTAAGGCCAAGCTCATCAGCCTCGAAAAAAAAAGAGCCCTTTTGTCTCTTGAAAACGTCACAAAAACAAAAGCTTCGCCCCCTCAAATCCTCCTCGGCATTCCCCTTTTGCGTCCCTCTAAACTCGAATGGATCGTAGAAAAAGGGACAGAACTTGGCGTCGATTCTTTTCTTTTCTATCCCTCCGAGCTAGGAGAAAAAAAAGGGCTTACCGCCCACCAACTCGAACGGCTCGAATCGCTTGCCATTTCCGCTATGAAACAATCTGGACGCCTCTTTTTACCCCATGTAGAAATCCTTGCCCATTTTCAAGATCTCTTTAAAAAAGAATGCTCTTTTCTCTACGGAGACACGAGACCTTCCGCTGTCCCGTTCGAGCACATTTCATTTCCCGCTCTATTTATCTCCGGACCCGAATCGGGGTTTTCAAAAAAAGAATACATTCTTCTTGAGCAGCATGGACAAGGCGTACAGCTCAATCCATCTATTCTTCGCGCAGAAACCGCTCCTATTACAGCGGCCAGTCTTTTAGGCTGGAAAAAATTACTTTAGATTCACTTAAACAACAAACGTAATTATAATATATGGCAAAATCATCAAAAAAGGGATGTTTATGCCAGTTGAATTAATTTCACTTTATAGCCAAAAAATTACTACAAAGCAATTGAATTACTGCAGAACGGCCCTAAAATCCCGACTATCCCTGGAACAAACCAGCCTTGTCCATGAAAAAATTAAATCACTAGAAGCCCATTGCCAACAATTTAGAAAGCTCCATATCCAATGGAAAGCCCTCAACTGCTGCGTTAACCAAAAAATGAAACATCTTTCTTCTCAAAAGAATAGACCTCCCCATAGGTTATCAAGCCATGAGTCGGAAGAACCCTCTTCTACCTTCATTCCTTATGCAGGCTTAAGCTTAGGTACGCTGACAGGTTTGCTCGCGCGGACAGGCAATTGCAGGTCTTTAGATTTTAAAAACAAAGATCTAGCCAAAAAAGTCTTTGAAGAGTTTCCTCTTCTGCAAACAGTCAATTTTTGGAAACAAATGGAAATTAAACATTTCTCTTTAGCCATCCCCCTTCTACCATTGGCAGCCCAAGTCATTGGAAATACGGTAAAAGGCCCCAAAGATCAAAAAATTACTCAAAGGTTTAAAACGGCTCTTAGCACCTGCGCTACCGCCGAACAAAGAGCTTATCTGCTGGCAGCTATTATGGGCATGATTGGGGTTGCCTGCTATCCGAAAGAGTGGGCGGATAAATATTTTGACCCTTCTGGCCATATCATGTTAAAAACAATTTTAACAACTCTAACAGCCAAAACTCTTTCAGGCGTTCTTGCAAATGCGCAAAATCGAGCCCTGATTCTAGGTTCCAGCGCTCTCTACGCAATCACTGATGCAGTCCTTATCCATACGACAGTCAGCGTGTGCCATTCAGTGCCTGAACTAGTTGTTGGATTTGCCGCAGCTTGGAGCATCTCTGCTCTAGCTCAAAAAGCTATCCAGAAACTACGCTCAGTAAAGCTGTAAGAAGTTCTCGGATTTTTTGACGAACGGTGGGATCGGTTAGCTGGCCGCTCTCATCGAATTTGTTTTGCGCCTGCGATACCATGATCTCAGGCCGGTTGAGAGGCTGCATATTGACGCCGACAAAGATTTGGCGCAAATGGTACTGCGCTCTTGCCGTTCCTAATAGCCCCATGGTTGCCCCCATAATAGCTACGGGCTTTCCCTCCCAAGAATTATCTCCATAAGGCCTCGACCCCCAATCGATCGCATTTTTTAACACGCCCGGCACTGAATAGTTATACTCTGGCGTGGCAATCAAAATCGCATCCGCCTCTCGCACTTTTTTCTTAAAGTCGACTACGGAGGCGACAAGATGATTTTCTTCATCTTGGTTATAAAGAGGGAGAGAAGAAAGATCGATCACATCCAAATGGCCATGGGCCGACATCTCTTCTAAAGCTGCTTGCAATAAACCTCGGTTATAAGAAGTTTTGCGTAAACTTCCTGCAAACCCCACAATTTTTACCTGTTTTTTCATCGCCACATCCTCTTTTACATCGATAAGATTTTACATGAAGGAGCCTCTTCCGATCCCCGATAAATAATGCCTCTTTTGGGATCGAGAGTCACTTCCTCATCTTCCTTAAGAACGGCCATTGCGCCATCTGCCCTTGTCATCACAGATAAATCAAATGTTTTCGCAAGCAAAGCTGCGTATTTTTCCGAGGAGATATCTCCCATATAATTTTGCAAAATAACGCCAGACGCATGTTTAAGTAAAGGCAAGAATGAATCGTCGCAGTGGGGAATCACAACCAGCCTTCCCGCCAATTGCTCCGGGGTTCGCAACTGAGAAGAGAGAACGATCGACACTTTTGCTGACACTTTAGCGCCGGTTCCTTTATGCCCCCGCACCAAGATCTCTCCAACATTTTCTACCATCATCATATTCGTCGATCCTTTCTTTCCAAAAGGAACGCCCGCTGTCACAACGACGACATCTCCAAAGGCAATGATATGCTCAGAAAGCGCATAAGAGCTCACGGCAGCGAAAGCCTCCTTGGCGTTTTTGCATTCATCCGAAAAAACAGGAACCACGCCCCAGTTAAAAGCCAATTGATGATAATTTCTCTCCCTCGTCGTCAACGCCACAATCGGCATTTCTGGCCGGAGCCTCGAGACAAGCCTTGCCGTAGCGCCCGACGAAGTAAAAGCAAAAATCGCTTTGCCATTGGCGCTATAGGCTGTTTTAACCGCGGCTAATGCCACTGAAGAGGAGATATCGTGATAATCTTTTTTCGAGTGTTCTTCGAAAAAGGTTCGGTAATTAAAATCGGCTTCCGCTTCGCGGATGATCGAGCTCATTCTCTTCACGGTTTCAATCGGATATTTTCCCACCGCAGTTTCGCCAGAAAGCATCACAGCAGACGTAGCATCGTAAATCGCATTGGCCACATCAGAAACTTCCGCTCTCGTCGGCCGAGGGTTGGAAATCATCGACTCGAGCATCTGTGTTGCGGTCACGACAGGCTTACAGGCTAAATAGCATTTGCGGATCATCATCTTTTGCAATTTGGGCACTAAAGCCAAATCCACCTCGACGCCCAAATCCCCCCTTGCGATCATGATCCCATCGGCCGCCTGCACTATGCTGTCAAAATTTTCAACGCCCTCCGCGTTTTCAATTTTGGCGATAATAAAAATATCTGTCTTTCCCTCTTTCGCCAAAAACTCCTTAATTGAAAGGACGTGATGGGAAGAGCGAATAAAAGACGCCGCTACGTAATCGACTTCATGCTCGCAGCCAAAGCGCAGATCAAGCATATCCTGAGGCGTCATCGCTGGCAGATCAATAACAGCGCCCGGTACATTAATCCCTTTATTGCTCTTCAACGTCCCGCTATTTTGGATTTCCACTTCGATCTCATGCGGCCCTTTCCCCACCACCTCAGAGGAAATGTACCCATCATCGAACAAAATCTTCATCCCCAAAGATACTTGCGAAAACGCCTCAAAAGGATGGACCGCAAGCTGCCCCTCTCCCCCGCTCTTTTCCACCAGCTTCAATCGATCACCCGCTTGCAGCATGAGCACATCGCCAGGAATCTTTCCTACCCGCAGCTCCGGCCCCTTTGTATCCAGCATAATCGCAAGCGGCCTTTTCGCCGTCGCTCTCGCCTTCTTCAAAAGCTCAATCGTCCTCCGGTGCTCCTCATGCGTCCCATGACTAAAATTCAACCTGGCCACATTCATCCCGGCCTCAATCAACGCCAGCATCTTGTCCAACGTCGCCACAGCAGGGCCTATCGTGCATACTATCTTTGTCCGATTCATCGCTTCTTCTCTCGTCATCTCTAAACTGAATTATTCCAGAAACGAGAGTTTATCCCCAAAATGATTCCGAGCTTCCTTGGGGCTTCGCCCCACTATAGTTTATAGTTTTCTTCGACTTTTCAGTTTCTTTGGATTTAAGTCCCTATCGCCTTCCAACGCTTCGCGTTTCCAGTTGATCACTTGCGTTTGATGTGACAAGTGAAATTTTCTTTAAAAGGAAAAATAACAGAATGGGAGAATTACAAAATTTTATCCCAAAAACATAACCTTTCGACAATCTTCGTTCAGCAGGTAAAAAATTTAAGAGAATCAATGAATGCAATAGGTCTTACTGATAAA
>JAJXYX010000068.1 GCA_021780355.1 bacterium
CAGGTAGACCTTAAAGAGATTTAAAGGTCGTTTAGAGTCGTAACCATTGGTCTAACAAGCTAGAGAGGCTCGACAGCTGGAGAAACAATTATGGCTTGACGAATTCACATAGCAGGACGTTAGTCCTTTGGCGGGGTTTGGGGCGGAGCCCCAAATAGAGATGTTAGGGAGAAAAACTTTCAAAAGATTCGACGTGGCGGGCGCCTTGGGCCAGGGCTTGAGGGAGGAGGGGGTGTTTTGAGGAGCAGATGAGCCAGGATTGGGCTGGGGTTTGTTGAAGGGCTTGCCAGCCGCGGATGGAGTCTTCGAAGCCGACGATTCGATCGTGGGGGCGGGAGTGAAGTTCGATGGCTTTGAGGTAACACTCGGGATGGGGCTTTGGGTGATGGTAATCGTGGCGGGTGATCCAATGAGGGATGGTTTGGAGGGGAAGAAGACGGGAGCGGATGTGATCGATTTGAGGTTGAGGAGAGTGGGTGACGACACAACGGCGGATGTTTTTTGCAGCAAGCGCGGAGAGGAGAGAGGCGACGCCGGGCATGAGTTGGACGTGTCCGTGGAGGAGGAGATCGAGGTAGGCCTTTTTTTTGTCGGCGTAGAGGGAATTCCAATCGGGGTCGAGATCGGGCCATTGGGTGTAGAGGGCTTCTTGAAGAGCGGTGGCGTGGAGGTGAGCCAAAGAGCAGAAGTGGGGAAAGGTCCAGTCGAGCGTGTAGCCGCGCTGGGCAAGCGCTGCGATGTAGGCTTGGTAGTGGAGAGATTCTGTATCGACGAGTAGGCCGTCGAAATCGAAGAGGAAAAGATCGAACTGCTCAATCCATTGCATAAAAAATGACCTATGAGGAGAAATTTCACATTCGAGTATTCCTAAAAAAAGAAAAAAAAGATAGGAAGAAATTATGGACCCAAAAGTTACGCGAATACCCATAAACTACCTTTATTTCGGCACATTTTTAGTTTTATTGGGGCTCATGTCGACGAGCAGCGTGCTCGTGAAAGAGTATTTTGTCGGCTCGAGGTTCTTTTTTCTCCTATACGCTTTTGGACAGATCATTTTGGAAATTGGGGGGCTGATTTTTTTAGCCTTTATGGTAGGGCGGCATGCTAAACCGGTCTATTTTTGGATATTTATTAGCTGCACGTTCATTTTGGTCCTTTTGCATGTGTTAGATTTTTTACTGGACCGAATTTTAGATCTATCCGCTTGGGATACGGCAAGCGTTCTTCTCGATGAAAATTTTCATGATTTTCTTTATTTGCTAGATGCATCGGGCATTCCCCTTTGGGTTTGGATCTTATTGTTTAGTTTGACGCTGGCTTTGCCTTTTATCGGGATGGGACTTTACAAAATCACAGATTTGTTAGTGAAGAAAAAGCCCCTTGAAGTGCGGATCGAATTTTTTTTACAAGCCTTTGTCTGCATTCCTGTGGCCCTTTTTTTATGGGACGCTTCCGCATCCCGTTTGATCCATCCCGATGCTTATAATGCATTGGTGAAATCTTTGCCTTGGAAGTTCACCTTCATCCAACCCAAAAACGTCTTGATGACCCCTCCCGGCCCTATGTTTACACCGACTAGCGAAGAGTTAGTGAAACAACATATTGATCAGACCCATGATCGACTGGCAAAAAAACCGAATATCTATCTTTTTATTATCGAAAGCTTTCGAGACGATTTTATTACGCCTGAAATAGCGCCCCATTTAAGTCAATTTAGACATAAAGCTATCGTTTATGATACAAGCGTATCGAACGCTAATGGGACCCATCCTTCTTGGTTTTCGATTTTCCATTCCCAATTCGGAATTTTTTGGCACCATTACAGAAAAAATCAATGGTCGATGGGAAGTCCTGCGCTACAACTTCTCAAAAAGTGGGGCTATCAGATCCGCGTCTATACTTCTGCCCAGCTGGGCTACTATGGAATGGACGAATTGATCTTTGGAAAAGATCTGCACCTCATCGATGCTTTTGCCCCCTTTTATCATACGCCTCCCCACCTAGCCTGGCAAAGCGATCTGGAAACAGTGGAAGCTGCAAAGAAGGATTTAGAGCAACATCCTGAGCTGAGAGAAGGACAGCTTTTTATCTTCTTTTGGGATTCCACCCATTTTGATTACAGCTGGCCAAGACATGAACCGGCAACCTTTACCCCTTTTGCCAGCAATATCGCCTATTTTAGAACGTACCAGACACAAAAAAACATTGAACACATCAAAAATAGCTACCGCAATTCTATCCACTATGTCGATTCCCTGTTTGGTTCCTTTTGGAATGATCTTCCTCGAAAACAAGAAGCCATTGTTGCGGTGATGGGAGATCATGGAGAAGAATTTTTCGAGCGCGGCCATTTGTTCCATAACTCTCATCTTATCGATGAGCAAATGAGAGTCCCTCTCTATTTCCGATTTGGCTCCCAAAGCAAACCAGCGCATCCGAAAGCGATCGTCAGCCAAATGGATTTTTTCCCGAGCGTGCTCGATCAC
Source organism: bacterium (assembly GCA_021780355.1). Classification (GTDB taxonomy): domain Bacteria; phylum Chlamydiota; class Chlamydiia; order Chlamydiales; family SM23-39; genus SZAS-17. The sequence goes on from JAJXYX010000068.1 coordinate 2,487, forward strand.
CTAAGCGGACAAACTTTTTCGTTTCTGCAAGGTGAATCAGTATTTAGAAAATCAAAATGGCCCTACGCCATGATCTGCCGTTTCAACGGAGGACACGCGCCCTATGAATTCAGCTTTCACAATGGCCGCAATAAGCTCATCGCCCAATTTCAAGACAAAAAACACCTCTTTGCTCCTCAATCCCTCAAAATCAAATCCCTTTGGAACTGTCAAAACCAAGATATCTCAGAATGCAAACTCACCGTCGAATCTTGGATCGAAGAGGAGTTCGAAGAGGCATTTCAAAGAATCTTCTCAGAAAATTAACTCTATACCGAAATGAGCTCAAAAGTTGGCCGCTAGACGGGTTCAAGGCGCCAAAAATCGATTGTCATAAAAAAAAAAGGGGGGGGGGATTGCCTCTCGATACTACCCCCCTTTATGACAATCGATTTTTGGCAACTTTCAATCCCGTCTAGCGGCCAACTTTTGAGTTCATTTCGGTATATAATACCGAAAACTATAGTTTATAGTTTTCTTCGACTTTTCAGTTTCTTTGGATTTAAGTCCCTATCGCCTTCCAACGCTTCGCGTTTCCAGTTGATGACTTGCGTTTGATGATCGATCGAGGCGATCGATCATCAAAC
>JAJXYX010000035.1 GCA_021780355.1 bacterium
TCAAAATTTGGCCGCTAGGCGGGTTCAAAGCGCCAAAAATCGATTCTTACAAAGGGGGATTGTATTGATTTAATACTACCCCCCTTTGTAAGAATCGATTTTTGGTAGCTTTCAATCCCGCCTAGCGGCCAAATTTTGAATCACGTTGGGTATATACGAAGTTCATACATCTCTGCCGAAAGAATTGAAAAGCGGCCTAAAAGAACCCCAAAATCGACAGAAGCTCTTTATTGAGATAGGTTCTTGATCTTGCTTTTCAATATCAAAATGCATAAAATTGTCTTCTCCTTTAGGAAAGGTGTCCGAGTGGCTTAAGGAGAACGCCTCGAAAGCGTTTGTGCGTTTACGCGTACCGTGAGTTCGAATCTCACCCTTTCCGATTTTTTACTTAGAAGAGGGATGATGGTTTTTCGCTTTTTACCAAAAGTTGGCTGTATAACTTCTCTAATTTTAGTCATGGCATTGGCCTCTCCTCTTTTGGCCTCCAGCAAATGGCGGAAAGCTCCTCTAGAGCCTCAAACTACCGTTTGTGAAAAGCTGCTCGCGATTGGAGTTCGCACGCTGGATTATCAAGATCCGACGAGAGAGCGTCCCGTTGTCATTGAGCTTTGGTATCCTTCGGATGCCAATGAACCTTTGGATCAGCCTGCCGATTTTGTTTGGGTCCACCCTAATGAGATGAGAGATGTTCCTTGCGCGCAATTTGTGAAAAAATTTCCTTTAATCATGATGTCTCATGGCTACGGCGGCGATCGCCGGGATCGGAGCTGGCTTGCCGACCGATTAGTCCGCCATGGATTTATTGTAGCTTCAGTAGATCATTATGGAAATACGAGGAGCAGCTTTGATCTGGTTGCCAGTCTTAAATTTTGGGAGAGAGGAAAAGACATTACGTTTGCTATCGATCAGCTTCTCCAAGAGCCTTTTCTCAAAGGCCGCATTGATACGGACCGGATTGGATTTGTCGGATATTCTTTAGGCGGAATGACAGGTTTAGGCTTGGCGGGCGCCCAAGTGGGAGCGATTGAGCACGTGTTGGATCAGCTTGTCAAAAAATATAGCGAGATCAAACCTGAGATGATTGCCCATTTTGATGTGAAAGAGGCGAAAAAATCTTTAAAAGATGAACGGATTCGAGCGATGCTGCTGATTTGTCCGGCTAGTTTTGTGTATGCGCCCAAGTCTCTGAAGAAAATTAATATTCCCGTAGGATTAGTCGTTGCTCCGCAAGACGAAGTGCTTCCTTTTAAAGAGCACGCTGAACTGATCATTCAGCACGTCGTGCCTGCAAAACTAAAAATGATGCGCAAAGAAGTGGCTCACAACGCTTTTGTCAACCGCGTATCGGAAAAAGGGAAACTGTTAAAGAAGATGCATATTTATAAAGACCACCCTTCTTGCGATCGTAAAGTCATCCACCAAGAGGTGGGGCTTTTCGCTGTAGACTTTTTCCGCGAGTTTTTGCCGTAACACTATCTACCATACGTAAGGGATGACTTTATAGGGCACCTGTTCGCAGTAAAGATCCCAGTGCTCTCCATATTTATCCGCGCATCGCTTGTCGTGGCGAAAGGCTCTGTCTAAAAGCAAGCATGTGAGGAAGATAAAATAAAAATACGGCATAAAGTCATTGAACAGAGCGGGCACGCTCCAGAAAAAAGTGCCGGCCAGTTCCGGGATGTAGTGGAAATGGCGTGCAAGCCCCCACCATCCGGAAGCGAGTAGAATAGTCTGTTTAGTTTCTCCTGTTTGCGTTTGGTAGGTCGCTTCAATTAATCGAGGTTTTTTTCTCCAGACAAGGCAGGCCCCTTGTTTGGCTCGGACGATTTGTCTTTGTCTATCAGCGAGATAATTGATGATGATGCTGGCGGCTCCAGCAAAGAAAATGGTCGAGGCCCAAAAAGTTCCGAGTTGAATGGGATGATGCACAAGATACATCGTAGAAGAGGTGTAAATGCAAGGAACCCACACGAGACAACCCCAGCAGATGTAAAACCCTGCTCTATCGTGCATGATGTCCAATGAGCGTAAATAGCCTGTTTCCCAAAAATAGAACTTTGTCAGATAGATGAATTGCAAAGCGACGGCGACGATCATGGAGTCAGAGAGGCCGTAAAGTTCATGCTGTTTGGCTGCATAGGAAAGAAGAATCAGCCCCCAGCTCATCATGCCGAAGCGGCAATTGGTAAAAAGTTTTAAGTCCCAGCCAAATACTCGCGGATAAAGTTCGGTGCCCCAGTAGTAGTCAAAGGCTAGATGTCCTGTCGTTCCGCAGTCGGAAGAGGAAGGCTTGTAAATCCCTTTGAAATAAAGAAAGGCGCAAAAAAGTAAGCTAAAGCAGTTAAGAGCTCCGAAAAGCTCACCCAAATGATCGTAAATGATCGTTGGGGAAAAAAGGTGCAGTCCGAATGAGGCGGTAAGAAAGCTGACGACAGTGATGATAAAGCAAGCGACTCCGTTGGCTTTATAAACAGGAACATTCCCTTTCGGTGTTACAGGTCCTAAAAAAGGTTTTCCGGGGACGATTCTCATAAGCAGCAGTTGAAAGGCTGCAAAACTTGCCAAAATAGTCCAAGCGGTTTTCGATCCCAAAAACACGGGCCCTGCAATCGTGCTAAGCGTAGAAAAAAAGCCGTTTTGTCCAATTAAAGCTCCCAGCGCCTGAAATGAGCCCATGAGCGATGTGTTTGTGTACCAAAAGATAAAGACGGCGGGAGGGCAGACGAGCAGCATAAAAAGGGGAACGAAGGTGAAGTGGATCCATCGGGAAATACGGAAGGTGTCTTGGACCATAAAGAGCTCCTAGGTGTTGAAATCTCAGAAATATAATAGGTATTCTTTTTTTTCACCCTCTATTTTTTGAGGCAGTGAGGAGCTCTAGTCGCTTCAGAACGGACATATACCGTTCGTGACTCAAGAATCGGCTGTTGGGCGGCTTTCAATCCCGTCCAACAGCCGATTCTTGAGTTGCGAACGGTATAAAATGTTATTTTCAATTATTTTTGTTTTGTGACACAATCCGCATTTGGATTGTATATACCCAAGGTAATTCAAAATTTGGCCGCTAGGCGGGATTGAAAGCTGCCAAAACTCGATTGTTACAAA
>JAJXYX010000044.1 GCA_021780355.1 bacterium
TGCCAAAAATCGTATGCGGCAAAGTGGGTTGTATTGCCTCATACTAGCCCACTTTGCCGCATGCGATTTTTGGCAGCGATCTCCCGTCCAATAGCCGATTCTTGAGTCACGAACGGTATATCTGCCAATAATCTCAAAGACCATCCACTAGGAAACAGAAAGGTTAAAGGGGGCGTTTTCCGGAAAAACAAGAGCCAAAAGAAACCGGGGCCCTCGTTAATCAAAAAAATCTTAACAGCGATTTTTAACAAAAATCGCCCACGTTCTTTTTTTTCTTCCTGCGAAAAACCGCAGGAAGAAAAAACAGTAGTTAATGCCCGCTGCCAGATGGAAGTTTGCTTAAAAACCAATTCTTTTTAAACTCACAGGAGGCTTGCGCTCGCTGAAACATACATTGATCGACAAGTTGCGTGTAATCCCCTTCAGTAATCTTTTCAGATTCCAATTGCTCCGCCAGAGCTTCAAGTCTTTCTCCAAATTCCTCTAAGCGTTTTTCAAGCCCTTCTCTCGCTTCTAAATTCTCAGAAAAGAGCTTTTCGAAAAAAAGCAACTGAATCGCTTCTTCCATATAATGCGCTTCAACCTCTTTGACAAGTTCTTCCTCGTTGATCCAATCGCGCCGTCCCATTGCGCCATAAGCCATAGTTTGTATTGCAGTGAGAAGTCCTAGCCTTTGTCGCAAATGGGTTTCATAATAGAGATAAATTTCTACACTCTCTTGCTGTGCTTCCATCTGGGGCATCCGGCTTAAAGCGCTGCGAAGGGCAAGCGTTTTTCCGGCTCCCGCCAAAAGGGCAATAACGTCCGATTCTGTCATCTCTTCTTGAGGAACAAGGATTTTCCAAGAAACAAATAGTTCATTCAGCGCCATGGCGGAGCGATCTTGACAACCCTCATGATTGGCTCCAACTTGACTCATGAAAAGCTCTTTAAAACCTCCATGTTTTAAATCTGCAAGCATAGCGCAAACAATCTTTGCCAACTCTCGCTGATGACCTCGGAAATCTCTCGTGCGAGACAAACGCACGAGCCACTCGTGGATATTTCTCCTATCGTCTTCCGAAAAATCATGAATGAACTGCAACTCTTCTGCGCTCTTTTCCGCATAACCGCTCCAAAGCCGAAGCAAATAGGGCAAGGCCTGCAAAGCTTCTAGATCTCTAAGGTTTCGACAGGCCGCCAGAATCTGATCAACCTGAGCTTGTGCGACTGCTGTCCCCTCGATATGCAGCTCCGTAAGAGAGCCACAATTTGCCAAACTAAGAGGAAGCTCTGCCAATCTGGGGTTATTTCCTAGGTCAAGGATCCAAAGATTTGGGAGGTTAAGAGAATCTGGCAGGCTCTCTAGAGGGTTATTTTTTAGGAAAAGCCGCTCAAGCCTTGGGAGGTTAAAATGATCTGCCAGCCTCTCTAGATGGTTGTTTTGTAGGTCAAACCACCGAAGCTTTGGGAGGTTAAAATGATCTGGCAGCCTCTCTAGATGGTTATTTTGTAGGTGAAGCACCCGAAGCTTTGGGAGGTTAAAATGATCTGACAGCCTCTCTAGACGGTTATTTTGTAGGTGAAGCTCCCGAAGATTTGGGAGGTTAAAATGATCTGGCAGCCTCTCTAGATGGTTATTTTGTAGGTTAAGCCCCCGAAGATTTGGGAGGTTAAAATGATCTGGCAGCCTCTCTAGACGGTTATTTTGTAGGCCAAGCCACCCAAGATTTGGGAGGTTAAAATGATCTGGCAGCCTCTCTAGATGGTTATTTTCTAGGTCAAGCCCCCGAAGATTTGGGAAGTTAAAATGATCTGGCAGCCTCTCTAGATGGTTATTTTGTAGGAAAAGCCGCTCAAGCCTTGGGAGGTTAAAAGAATCTGGCAGGCTTGTCAAGCCAAGGTTGCTAAGGTCAAGAGCCGTTTCCCCGGAAGCATAACAGTTTAAGATTTTTTTAGCTGCAATAATTCGATTCTTGTATTCCTCGTCCGAAATTTTTTCTTTACACCAATTAATTACATTTTGTTGCGTTTCATCAATTTGCTGCCCTTGAAGGCCTAGATCTTGAAGAACCTGACGTTCTATAGCTTCACCTAAAAACCCTTCCGTGACGCTAACAAAACCTTCAAAAAAAGACGGAATCATAAAACAACCTCTTTAACATTATTAATATTTTTTACATTAATAGTATAAATAAAAAAACAGATTATAAGCCTGCTTTTTTACAAACATGTTAGCGTTTTTTTTAATGTCCGCTTTTTGATAAATCATAAGTTATTGACTGCCAATGAGGAGGTTACAAATGGAGGAACGCTTTTCTATGAGTATTAAAGATTTAAATAGATGGAAGTTTTAACCAACGTTCAAAAAACATCTGTTAAAACGATCAAAGGCAGCCAAAATATTGGGGGTAGGCCAAAGGCAGCTCAGGCGGATGTTAAAGAGATTATAGACAGAAGGGCCTAAAGGGGTCATTTCCCGGAAGATCGGTGGTAAAGGCAATCGTTGCCTGGCTTCTACCAAAAAGGCCCTTACTTATCGATTTTTAATAAAAATCGCCCACGTTCTTTTTTTTCTTCCTGCGAAAAACCGCAGGAAGAAAAAACAGTAGTTAATGCCCGCTGCCAGATGGAAGTTTGCTTAAAAACCAATTCTTTTTAAACTCACTGGAGGCTTGCGCTCGCTCAAACATACATTGATTGCAAAGTTGCGTGTAATCCCCTTCAGCAATCTTTTCAGATTCCAATTGCTCCGCCAGAGCTTCAAGTCTTTCTCCAAATTCCTCTAAGCGTTTTTCAAGCCCCTCTCTCGCTTCTAAATTCTCAGAAAAGAGCTTTTCGAAAAAAGGCAACTGAATCGCGCCGTCCCAGCGCGCCATAAGCCATGGTTTGTATTGCTGTGAAAAGTCCTAGCCTTTCTCGCAAATGGGTTTCATAATAGAGATAAATTTCTACACCCTCTTCTGTCCTGCCATCTGGGGCATCCGAATTAAAGCGCTGCGAAGGGCAAGCGTTTTTCCGGCTCGCGCCAAAAGGGCAATAACGTCCGATTCTGTCATCTCTTCTTGAGGAAAAAGGATTTTCCAATTCCAATCCAGTCCAAGATACACCTTCTACAACTACACATGCTTCAACTGACATAAATACCCTCCTTAAAATTAAGAGTTAGGATGGTAAAATTTTTTTTCATTTTAATTCACAAGAATATCAATCATCTTCCGCTCTCGGAAGATGATTCATAAAAGACCACAGGAGTCCAGAGGACGACAGTCCTTTGGCGGGGTGTGGGGTGGAGCCCCACTTCTTGTGTCACCAGAAGTCGAAATTCTCTTCTTGTTCCTGATCGATCATTTGCTGATCTTTTTCTGTAAGAGGAACGTTGCTTTTGGAATCCGAGGGCTTTTTATTATCTTTGGGTGGTTTTTTTGTTGAGCTTGCGGGCTCGCTAGAAGTTTCTGGAGGAGGTTGATCCGATGAGGGTTTTTTCGTCATGGAGACTTTGTTGGGCGTTGGCGTTGTTTTGGGAGGAGTTGCGGGTTGGATGGATGGAGGAGGCTGGGTGGGTTGAATAGGAGCCGGCGGTTGCTTTGGATCTGGGGGTTGTTTTGCCTGAGGCGGGTAGTTGCTGGGTTTGGATTTTTGTTTGGCCGGCTTTTTAGGAGCAGGTTCTGGAGGAGCGGGAATGGGTTTTACTGGTTTTACAGGGCCGGGAGGAGGTTGCAGGGCTTTTTCTATGTTCGTGTCTTGTTTAGGTGTAATCTCATCTTCTTTTTTTGTTTTAGCTTCTTCTTGGGTTAAAACAGCTTGGTAATGATTGTAGCCTTTGCCTTGAAGAACGCCGTTTTTAAACGTAAGAGGAGTTAAGTTCGTGTGGGTCAGCTTTTTTTGATCCATGAGGGTCATGCTGGTTACATAAAACCATACTTCATACCGATTGTCGTTTAATTCAAAGACTTCACTTCGGTAGGGCTGGCGCATAATTTGGAACACCTGATCGCTTGTCATGCCGATCGAGATGCGGGCTAGATTTTCTATATTTCTTTGAGCGGTCGTGGCAGTCCCTAGAGAATCATTGCCAATGCATCCCGTCCAAAATAACCCAGAAGCTAGAAGAAAAAAACCTAACCGTTTCATGAGCCCTCTTTCTCATTAATGCCTTATTTGTGGGGCATACTTGAAGAGGGAGCGAATGTCAAGATGGATTCTTCTCTTCGTCCGGATCTTTGCGGAACCAGAATTTTTTTCTTTTTTTCTTATGCGGGCTTTTTCGCTCTTCGAGTTTTTTTTCTTCTATGTAGGGAGCGGCGAAAGGCTGAAAGGTTTTAGGGTCTTGAGGAAGCGGCGCCTCGGGCAAGGGGGAAGTGGGAGCTTCCATTTTTTCAGAAAAGGGCGAGGGCAATGCCGTGGAGGGTTTTGAAGGAGATGGCAAAGGTTTTTTTTCCGAAGACGGTTTCGGTTGGGCCGAGACGTTAGCCGGCTCTAGCGCTTTTCTTCCCGTTGGCACTTTCAAAAGGGAAAAAACATCTAAATTCATAAAGGAAGAATGGCTCTCCATGAAGGAGCGGACAAGCTGAACGAGTTTTTCAGACGGCTTGGACATGTTTTCTTGCGTTTCCACAACGACGATCAGATGATCTAAAAGAGGCTTAATCTTTTGCCAAAGCTCAGTCATAGGAGCTCTTTCTAAAATGTTTGGCTGCGCAAAGCATCGTAAAGAGGGAGCTGGGCGAGAAAGCGGCTTTGGCTGCTCTTGTTTGGGAGCAAAAGGCAGCTCCGAGCGAACGTTTTCTCTCGAGGCCGGAGGCGATCTAAAGAGGTTAGAGGAAGAGGGGCTTGCTTTTAAATTCTTTTGCTCGTCACCTCGAGGGGGAAAAAAAATTTCTTTTGCTTTTTTCCCAGAAAGATCCGCCAAAGCAACATAACCTTCTACTGGCTCATTTTTCTCTCCAGTAGGCAAGCGGGAGGATTTGTTATTTAGTTTTCTTTCAGGAAGTTTGGGCAAAAGCGTCGAATCCCCTCTCATTTCTTGCCAAAAAGTTTCCATTTCTGAACAAGCTTTTTCAAACTTCATTAAAATGTTTACCTGATGGTCGAGCTTAAAGAATGTTTCGGGGTTTTTAGTAAAAACTTTTTTTGAATCTAAGATTGCCTCGTGAATTCCCTCTAAAAGTTTTTTCATTTCTTCTAGAAAGGCAAAAAAATCAGCCGCTTCCATGGGCTGAGGAAGCTGAGAAGGTTGATTTGTTTCATGAATAGGGTTCATACGCCTAACAGGATACTCCTTTTTTTCTTAAAAATCTACGTGCGCCTATATCGTTTGTTCGTCTATGCTCTTTTCTCCTTAAGGTTGATCTATGCTACCTAAATTAAGTGCTTTGCTTCTAACCGCCGCCTTTCTCCTCCCCCATTTTGGATTTGGCGGGATTTATCTCGGTCCTGATGTATTTTACCGCTCCTTTAAAGAACTCACCTCCTCAGAAGGAAAGAGCGAAGAAGAGGGGTGGCTGCCAGGCTTTCAAGCGGGGGGTGATTTTGAAGAGAGTTTTTTACCTTATATTGGCGGAGATCTCCGGTTTGCCGAAGGGACAACCCGCTTTGAAGGCACGCTACAAAATCATGTCCTCAGAAAGTTTCACCCCTTCTCTTCTCATACGGAGAACACCATTTTTAATGCCGAAGGGAGACTTGGCTATACTCTGTCTTGGAGAGCAATCCGCCTAGCTCCTTTCCTTGCCGTGGGTTTTCAAGGCTGGCTTCGGAAAGCTGTAGACCGAACGACCGGCTATGATGAGTGGTACCGCTGGAACTATTTGGCCATCGGTTTTCGATGTAATTGGAGCTATAGCACCTCTTGGACTGGTGGCTTTTTTGCGAATCTCATGCGGATGAAAACAGCTGACGTACAAATTCGGGGCCTTTATTCTTGGCCCATCATCTTAAATCTAAAGGACGAATGGCAAACCGAAATCCAGCTTCCCCTTTCATGGCATAAAAATCCTTATCGTTTGTGTTGGGTGGGTTACTTTCGCTATTTGCCCATTGGAAAAAGCGAAATGCAAAGAACGAGTCGCGGCGAAATTTTTGTGCCAGCTAGCGTAACTTATGCTATTGGGAATAGATTAGAATGTATGTATCAATTTTAAGCGATGCGCCCGCCGCCATCGACGTACACGACAGATCCAGTAGCAAATCCGCATTGAATGAGATAAATCGCAGCCTGGGCGATATCTTCAGGCTGCCCGACTCTCTTTACGGGCAATTTTTGAGCGGTTTCTTCAAATTCTCTTAACCGCTCTTTTTCTGACATCACATTCCAAACGGGAGTGACAATAGTTCCTGGAGAGATGGCGTTGACTCGAAGAGGAGAAAGTTCAAGCGCCAAAGCTCTTGTCAACCCCTCTAAAGCCGCATTGATTGCGCTACCAGCAGAAAAATGGATAAACGGCTTTTGTCCCGCCATGCCGCAAAAAAAGGTGATCGATCCCCCCGTACGCAGATGAGGCGCGCCGTATTTAGCCGCTGTATATTGGCCCCAAAATTTACTGTCAAAGAAGCCTTTGGCTTGATCAAGCGGCATGTTCAAGAAAGATCCCATAACGAAATCTGAGGCAGATGTAACTAGATGATCAAAAGGACCTACAGCTTGAAAAAATTGGATGACTTCCTTTTCCTTTGTCACGTCGAGGACGTAGCTTTCCGCTTTTCCTATCGTTTTTACTGCTTTGCCCAATTTGTCTTTAGATCTACTGGCAATGACGATTTCATGTCCGAGAGCATACAGTTTCTGAGCAAGGCAAAGCCCCATCCCTGAGCTGCCGCCGATAATCACTGTTTTGAGTTTGTGTGGCATCGATTCCTTTAATCCCATCGGCGAGATTTTTTTTTATGCTGAGTCTTTTTTACTTGAAAATCCACTTCAGCCCCATCAAACCAAGAAACTAGGGCCCGATAAATCGCCCGACCTTGGTCGAATAAAAACTCTTCATGTCCAGATGACAAAACCCAGATATAAGCTCCAAATAAAAAAATCATCCAAAACAACTTTCTCATAATCTCAAGGTAGTTTATTTGACATTTGTTTTCAAAAATATTTTTAATGTTTTTATAAAAAACGAGGATATTTAGGTTTCCAATTTAAGGAATTAATCTTCTCTTCAAGCGTAGAAGGATCAACAACAGAAACTTTATCTTCGCAGGCTTTTTTAGCGACAGCCAGAGCGATTTTTTTCGTAAGGCCTTTGACTTGTTCAATATCGGGAAATAAAGCAGCGGTTGGATCTTTTAAGGCGGGAGAGAGACTCCCTAGCGTTTCAGCAGCTTGCAAAAACATACCATCCGTTACTTGCGTAGCTTCTGCTGCTAGGGCTCCTAGGCCCATGCCAGGGAAAATGTAAACATTGTTGCACTGTGCGATTTTATAGGTTTTCCCTTCGTAGACGACCGGCATAAAAGGGCTTCCCGTTGCAATGATTGCCTGGCCTTGGGTCCATTCGATCAATTCTTGTGGAGTCGCTTCGGCTTTGGATGTAGGATTCGATAAGGGAAAAATCAGGGGCCTTGGAGTGTGGCGGAGCATTTCTTCGATGCAAGGTTTGGTAAACGCTCCGCTTTGTGCGCTGACGCCGATTAAAATGCTGGGATGGGCATTGGCAATCACCTCGGCCATCGTAATATGATCAAAATTCGCCGCTTTCCAGTTCATTAAATGCTGGTGCGGCTGAATATAGGGGCGCTGCGCTTCATTGACTTTAGAGGTATTAAAGTGGATCAGCCCGTTTCGATCGACCATATAGATCCGGCCTCTAGCCTCTTCTTCAGAAAGCCCTTCAACCCTCATGGCCTGTACGATCAAATCAGCAATTCCCGTGCCAGCCGAGCCAGCCCCTAAAATCGCAATTTTTTGATCGATCAGCTTTTGTTTTCTTTCTTTAAGGCCAGCTAGAATCGCAGCTAAAGATACAGCTGCAGTCCCTTGAATATCATCATTGAAAGATAATATCTTACTTCGATAGCGATCGAGAAGCACGCGAGCGTGATCTTTGCCAAAATCTTCCCACTGCAAAAGCGTTTTTGGGTATTTCTTTTTAATGGCCATGACAAAACGGTCAATAAATCGATCGTAATCAGCCCCAGTAATGCGGCTATGGCGCCATCCTAAATAGAGCTCGTCTTGCAAAAGCTCTTCTTTATTCGTTCCGACATCCAGCACAATCGGCAAAGTGCGATCGGGATGAATTCCCCCAAAGAGAGTAAAAAGACTCAGCTTACCAACCGGAATCGCCATGCCCCCAATCCCTAGATCCCCAAGCCCCAAAATCCTCTCCCCGTCTGTTACGACGATCACATCCACATTCGGCTGGTCGAGATTTTGAATCATCTCTTCGATTTTCTCTTCGAGAGGATAAGAGAGATAAAGACCTCGATGATCTGTGACTATGTGGCTAAACTGTAAAGCGGCCTCTCCGACAGTCGGCGTATAAATATAAGGGAGCATCTCAGAGGGATAAAGCGAAACAAACTGATAGAATAAAAACTCATTGCTGTTGAAAAGAGAGTTTAAAAAAATATACTTGCCGAGAGGCGTTCGCTTGCGGCTGAAATTTTGATAGCAACGTTTTAACTGCTCATCGACAGTAGAAATGTGTGAAGGAAGCAGGCCGTTGAGGCCCAAATGGTCTCTTTCTTGCTGTGTAAATGCGGTTGACTTGTTCAAGCGGGGCGTATTAAGGATTTGAGCGCCTCGAAGGGCGGTGCGTATCTGATCTTCCATATCTTCTTCATCATGAAAAGATGGGTTCTTGTCAAGAGCAATAAAAATTAATTTTGTTTTATTTCCATCAAAGAAACATCTTGATATTTCTTAAATAGTCTCGTAACAAGAATAAACCAAGCTACAAATATTGCCAATGAAACATAACTAATGACAGGCAAAAGATACACACTTGCTGCGATTTGCAAGACAAGAATAAAGCAAGAAGCCAGCGCTTTTGAAGTTCTATAGGCAAAAACATCGATAATCGCCTTAGCCCTAAATTTTTCATCTGTTTTTAACGGGATATAAAGCATCTCCCGCACTACGCCAAACAGAGAAAAGTCGACGGCTTTTAAAAAGACAAAAGCCAATGAGATCATGATAAAACTAGGAAACCAGATAAAAAGGAGAAGATTGCTAAAAAGAACGCAAGGGATAAATAGATGGCTTCCTCTTAAACCCAGCATATGGACTAAGAAAAAACTACCAACGCATTGAAATAAGCCGCTGAGCAAGTTAACAATAGCCGTGATCCGTCCACAATAAGCCGTTCGAGCATCTTGATCAATGATATTGAGTTCTAAATAACTGTTGAACTGATACTCCATCAAGCCCACAGACACTTGCATAAAGACGACGAGAAGAAGAAGGGATACTAAAAAAGGATTCTTTCTGAACATCAAAAGAGACTCTTTAGGTTTTGGATCTTCAGTTTCTAACTTATCTTTAAACGATTTAGAAGCTAAATAGCTTCGATTAAAAGCGTTTCGATAAGCCCAGAACAAAACTGCATACAAGGGCAAGGTTAAAAGAAATAGCCGGTAAGAGCCAAAATCCACAACTAAAAAGCCGGGGATCAAACTGCAAATGACAGAGCCGACCGTCCCCATTCCGTAAATGAGTCCGTAAAGGTATTTGGCTCTTTCTTTTTTGATGGTCGTATGGATCAAAGACCAAAGCTGTTTGAACATCAAAAGAATATAAACGTCTTTCCAGACAAACTGAAAAAAGATAAGGGCTGGGAAAGCTTTAAGCCAAAGAGCGCAAGAGGCATGAATGGCCGCTACAGTCATGGCCAAAAAGCCCAGCATGCGAATAGGACCAATCCGCGGCAAAAAACGATTGTATAAGTAGACAACCAAAAAATTTAAAGGAACTGTCGCAAGCCAAACCAAAGGCAAATGTTTTGTGGAATACACAGAGAGAAAAATCGAAGTGCTGGCAGGGCGCGTAATGGCGTACTCTCCTGCTATGCAAAATCCAACCAGCATAACAAAAAATACGAACAGTTTCTCTGCTCGAAGCATTCCACTAATTTCTTGTCTTATGGATCGGATCAGCTGCATTAGACCCAATTTTCCAAGAATTTAATGAAATCAAAATCCCGATCCGGAGAAATATAGGCCCAATTCGATTTTTTTGAAGGAATTTTCAACAATAAATCGGAGCAATCTTTTGCCTTTTGGATCATGACATGCCGTCTAGAAACAGGAAAACATAAACGATTAGGCGGCGGTTCAATGGAGCTAAACTCCCAATCGATCTCATCATCTTTCAATTTGTGATTCGCCTTAAACTGCTTAATTTCCTTTTCAGTCATTTTATCAGGTAAAGCAATCGCTCGAAACCGGTGCTGGCGGAATACGATGCATTTGGCATCTCGATGCCCTAGCATACTTGGATCTTTCGCCGCTTTATTTAAAAGGCTGATCACGTCTGTATCGCTGACCGAAATAAACTCATCGACCGTCTCTAGCTTACCGGGCTGATAGTTCGCCTTCATAAACCGGCGCAAATGAAAATTATAGGCTTTCACAGAAGAATACTGATAAATCCGGCGGTGCATAAAATGTCTGGCCAGCAAAAGCGCTTCGCATGACTCCAACCCATTTTCATCGATCCCTAACTCAAGTTCATCCGTTCCGTGATCTACGCTCGGCAAAATCCTAAGCATCTCAATTAACTGATGATAATCAAACAGCCCGAAAGAAACCCCCGTGCTCTTAGCGTCCCTCAATAAAAAATCGATCCGGTCCGCTCCAAAAAAATCCCCCGTGATAATCTCCGAAACAATCCTTTCCCATGGGGTAAAAGAGCTCCCTTTAATCTCCTGCCACTTCTTTTCCCCGACAGCTATCTTTTGGATATCTTCAACAATATCCCTTTCAATCAGATCTTCCAAATAAGCCGGCGCCTTTTTCAGTTTTTCCCAAACAGGCTTTAAATAGGAGCTCAAAATAATCTTGAGCGTCCAGTGTTCATGTCCCCCCTCTCCCAAGAGCTCCTGCTCCGCCACATGAGAAAAAGGCAAATGGCCCAAGTCATGACATAGCGCCGCCATCCTCAGCACTCTTCTCCAATACAGATAATCTGCCGACCCCTTCCTTGGAACAAAATGAAACACATCCGGACGAACCGACTTGCAGATCTTTTCAAACATCAGCGTGGCCAACGCCATCACTCCAAGCGAATGCTCGAATCTCGTATGCGTCGCCCCAGGATACACCAAATAAGCAATCCCCAGCTGATGGATATAATGAAGCCTTTGAAACGGCAAAGAATCGATCAGTTCTTTTTCAAACTCATCAAAAGAAATAAACCCATGCACCGAATCATAAATTTTTTTGTCGGAATGAAGAAAATCTTTAGTCATCAACCACTCTCAGCCTATTCACACCTCATTATCCGTCACCCCAACACATCCCCGCAAGCAGATTTTCTTTGAATCCTACGGCAAGGCTCCAAACCGCAACTTGGGGCTTCGCCCCAAGCCCCACTAAAGGGCTATCGCCCTTTAGAATCCCTTTTGTTATTGAAATAAAAAAATGATTATTACTGTTTGAAATAGATCTCTAACTTTCACGCTTGCGCTTACGAGAGTCTGAGAGCTCGGCAAAAGATCTTGCTCTTTCATCAAGAAGTTGGAGACCAGAATCGTCATCCAAGCGCTCATTCCGTTCGCTTAACAATCTTGCGTCCATTTCTGCCTGCTGCAGCTCTTCTTTTTTTTCAAAAATTTGATGTACCATCTCCTTAAGAACTCCCGTCCCTAGTACATCAATAACTTGCAATTGATGGCAGCGAGCCAAACTCATCGGCAATTCTTGCAAGCGGCGGTTCTCTGTTAATAGTAATTTTCTAAGAGCCGGAAATTCGCAATCATTAGGCAAACTCTCTAAATCATTGAAACTTAAATTAAGCTTTTCAAGCTTGAAGCATCGGCTCAACCCCATCGGCCATTCATCTATACCCTTCGTGAATCAAAATTTTGATTCACAAAAATTTCTCTTGGCCGCATAATCGTGGCATGAATTTTTTAACTGAAAAAGAACGCGAACAGCTCAAGCTCCAACATAGACGAGAACGTGATGG
>JAJXYX010000062.1 GCA_021780355.1 bacterium
CATGCGGCAAAGTGGGCTAGTATGAGGCAATACAACCCACTTTGCCGCATACGATTTTTGGCAGCGATCTCCCGTCCAATAGCCGATTCTTGAGTTACGAACGGTATAAATTGGTTGAACTTGAAATCGTAGATGAAGTTTCTCATGAAACTATTTGTTCAACTTTAAAAAAAAATGAAATCAAATCTCATCTAAAACAACAATGGTGTATTCCACCAGAACATAGCGGGGATTTTGTTGCTCGCATGGATGAGCAGCCGGTTCAATTTTTAAAAGAAACTCGCACCCCAATCCCAGCAACTCAAGGTCAGCCGGCTCGTGAAGATTATGAATATGAGAGGAATGGCACAGGATCTGTATTTTTGTTTACAGAAGCATTTCTAAAAAATGTGCGGGATCTCTGTAGTAAAAACAAGAAAGCTCTCTTTACGGCAATGAATTGTTAACGCTACACTGTAGAAAAAAAATAGAGGTCACCATGCTCCGTGTGCAATCTGAAGCTATTTATCGAAAGGCCTGCGCTGTCATTCCCGGAGGAGTGAATTCTCCTGTGAGGGCATTTTCTGGATTGGGCCTCTCTCCTTTAATCGTGGAATCAGGAGCTGGAGATCAGATCAAAGATGTAGATGGCAACGTGTTGATCGATTATTGCCTGAGCTGGGGGCCGTTAATTTTAGGACATGCGCATCCCACAGTGGTCAAAGGGGTCTCTGAACAGCTGGCCAAAGGGTCTTCTTTCGGCATTGCCACCGAAATTGAGCAGCGCTTGGCAGAAAAGATTGTTCATCTGATTCCTTCTTTAGAAAAAATTCGTTTTGTGTCCTCAGGCACTGAGGCGACGATGACAGCTCTTCGATTGGCTAGGGGATATACGGAGCGGCCCAAAATTATTAAACTGATCGGCAATTATCATGGGCATCACGATGCTTTGCTCGTTCAGGCAGGCTCCGGCGTATCTAGTCTAAATCCTTTGGCCACATCAAAGGGGATTCATGCGGGTGCTATTGCGGATACGCTACTGTTTTCGTTCAATGATACCGCTGCCATAAGATCTTTTTTTCAGTCAAATCCCATGGCAGGCCAAGTTGCGGCCGTGATTGTTGAGCCAGTGGCTGGAAATATGGGCGTAGTGCCGCCGGAGCCAGGCTTTTTGGAGATGCTAAGAGAAGAGACTCTCCGTGTAGGGGCTTTGCTCATTTTTGATGAGGTGATGACAGGCTTTCGAGTGGGCTTGCAAGGAGCTCAAGGGCTTTATGGTATTAACCCCGATCTGACTTGTTTTGGCAAGGTAATCGGCGGCGGCTTTCCTGTAGCAGCAGTCGGTGGCAAAGCTGCCATTATGGATCATTTGGCTCCTCTCGGCCAGGTTTATCAAGCAGGCACCTTGTCTGGAAACCCTGTTGCGATGAGAGCTGGATGGGAAACCCTTTGCCAGATCGAGCAGCCTGGATTTTATGAAGATCTATTTAGAAAGACAGAACTGTTGGTGAAAAAGATACAGGCTTCTATAAAAAAAACTCATGCAAAAGCTTGTGTACAGCACGTCGGCTCCATGCTGACTCTATTTTTGGGCGTTGAACAGGTAAGAAATAAACAAGAGGCGGCCTCCGTCGATGAACAACAATTCGCCAAGATGTTCCGATTTTTGCTGGAAAAGGGGATTTACATTCCTCCTGCGTCTCAAGAAGCTTGGTTTTTATCGAGCGCGCATACTGAAGTGCATATCGATTTTACAGCAGAGGCTATCTCAGAATTTTTTGAGAAAAATGTATGAAATGGCTCTATCTTTGTTTAGTTAGTTTATATACGTTTTCTCTTTTCGCCTCGGAACTCGTCATCCAACCCAATGCAACCTATGGCCACTTAAAATTAGAGCTCGATCGGCCGATTGATACCTCTACTTATCTTTATGTCAAATTTGCTCTAGAAAAATTTAGAAAAGAAAAAGCAGCTTTTGTGGTGCTTGAGCTTAATACTCCAGGAGGCGAAGTCTTTGCGGCGAAAAAAATCGCCCATTTGCTGCATGAAAGCGACGCTCTCTACCACACGCCCGTTGTAGCCTATATCAATCATTGGGCCCTTTCCGCTGGCGCTTTATTAGCTTATAGCTGCCGCTACATCGCCATCAGCCCTTCCGCTAGTATGGGAGCGGCCGAGCCTGTGATGATGAAAGGAGAGTCCATGGAAAGCGCCCCTGAAAAAATTAGGTCAGCGCTGCGAGCGGAATTTGCGAATACAGCCGCTTTATTCGGCAGAAATCCTTTATTAGCCGAAGCCATGGTCGATCAAGATCTTTTATTAGTTCGAAGAGAGGGGAGTTTTGTCTCTCTGCCGGAAGAAGAAAGCATAAGGCCCAACGATGAGATTGTTTCGCCTAAAGGAAAATTGCTGACTCTCAACGCGAAACAAATAGAAGAGTTCGGATTATCTCAGTTTCAAGTGCCCGTTTCTGAAAAGGGCCTATTTTCCATCCCGCCGTTTCATGAACTTTCTAACGGATCGGCTATTGCTTTTTCCGATTGGAAAATCGATTTTTTTGCTTTCCTTTCCCATCCGGCCGTTCTCTCTTTGCTTAGCATGGGGCTGATGCTTGGACTTTATTTAGAGTCCCATGCTTCAGGACATGGAGTAGGCGCGCTGATTGCCGGCGTATGTTTAGCTCTTCTTTTACTCGCCCATTCTGCCGACGCCGCGATTCAATCCCTCGATGTCATTTTGATCATTTTAGGCCTTTTGCTCATCGGATTGGAAATAGCTCTTTTTTCTACAGGAGGGATTTTTTATTTCCTCGGAGCTCTATTTCTTTTCGGCGGTCTTTTTACCCTCGGCCTGCCAAATCTCGGCCCCGTCCATTTTGATTTTTCTATGGAAAAATGGAATTTGGCCGCCTTTGCTTTTTACCAAACGCTCGGCTGGTTTTGCGCTACGCTCACTGGAGCTTTATTGCTTGGCATCTTCACTCATAAATATCGCCTTTCTCTATTTAAACGCTTTGTTTTAGAAGAGCCATTCAATCTTCCCGTTCCTTCTCCTGCATGGCCCTCTTTGGGGAGTTTAGGCGAGGCAGCTACAGCTTGCCGTCCTTCCGGTAAGGTTCTCGTTCAGGGAGAGCTTTTTGAAGCTTGTACAGAAATGGGCTTTATAGATAAGGGAGAAAACGTTAAGATTGTTGGAATTGATAACGGACGTCTTGTAATTAGACCCTTGGATTAAAAATTATGTTTTTCGTCATCGCTTTGGCCATCACGGGACTTTTTTTACTTTTTCTCGAATTCTTTCTCCCAGGCGCGATCATGGCAATTGGCGGCAGCCTTTTATTGATGGCCAGCCTTTTCGTCTATTACATGACCTACCCTATAGATGGTTTTTTTTTACTTTACTGCCTGGGACTCGCAATAGCAGTTTACCTTATCGTCCGGCTCGGCATACATCAAATTCGCTCTGCTAAAAAAACGATGTATTTAGACACAGATCAAGAAGGTTATCAGGCCTGCATTTATCCCAAAGAGCTGATCGGTAAAACAGGATTTGCCCTCAATGATCTTCGACCTTCCGGACATATACGCGTAGAAGAAAAAACATTTCAGGCGCTCGCCAAAACCGGGTTCATTGAAAAAGGGACCTCCATTCACGTCATTGGCGGCCAAGGCTCTCATCTCATCGTACAACCTTTTAAATCATAGGACCTAATATGGAATCAGCTATCCCTTTATTTTTTATCCTATTGGCTTGCGTTGCAGGCTTATTCGCCCTTTTGACAGCGCGCTACATTAGCCTTTGGTTTCAAGCCTTCGTTTCAGGCACCCCTATTTCTCTTTTCAACATCATCGGGATGAGTCTTCGAAAAATCCCTCCCCGCCTCATCGTTTCAGCAAGAATCAATGCTTTTAAAGCCGGGCTAAAAAATGTTTCAGTCAATGATTTAGAGACGCACTACTTAGCAGGCGGCCGGGTGTTGGATGTCGTCCGCGCGCTCATCGCTGCAGACAAAGCCAATATCCCTCTCGACTGGCGCCAAGCGACGGCTATCGATCTCGCCGGTAGAGATATTTTTGATGCCGTCAGAACATCTGTTAATCCCAAAGTCATCGATTGTCCAGACAAAGGCCATTACATTGTTGCCGTCGCTAGAAACGGCATTGAGCTCAAAGTCCGCGCCCGGGTAACTGTTCGTACGAATATCAAACAACTCGTCGGCGGAGCTACGGAAGAGACGATCATCGCTCGAGTGGGCGAGGGGATTGTGAATGCGATCGGCGGTTCTGAAAGCCATCAGATCGTCATGGCTGCGCCTCAAAATATTTCTAAGCGCGTTCTTGAAAAAGGGCTCGATGCACAGACTGCCTTTGAAATCCTCTCCATTGATATTTCCGACATTACCATCGGGGACAACACTGGCGCGCGTCTTCGAGCAGAGCAAGCCGAAGCGGACATGCGAGTTGCTAGAGCTCTCGCAGAAGAGAGACGTGCGATGGCCGTCGCCCAAGAGCAAGAAAATGTAGCCAAAGTCCGCGAAGCTGAAGCCCAAATCCCCCAAGCCATGGCCCACGCCTTCATGAGCGGCCGCCTCGGCGTTCTCGACTACCAGCGCTATCAAAACATCAAAGCCGACACTGCCATGCGAGAGTCCATAGCCAAAGGCGATGAACCTCAGGATGACAATGGATAATTCCACGATCCTCATTATCTTCGCCTTTCTCTTCTCCCTCTACTTCATCCTTCGCTCCAAGGGAGAAGAGAAAAAGCCACAAGCGAAGCCTCCTCAGCCCCCTCCTCTCGCTCCGCTTCCCATCAGCCCGCCAGCTCTTTTCAAGCCTATAAAAAAAGCTCAGCAAATCACAAAAGCGAAAGTTAAAAAAACATCCCGCGCCGCTGCGATCCACAAGCTTGCTCGCAAAGATAAGCATTGGGTGATCATGAACGAAGTTCTTACAAAGAAATTTCCTGATTAATTTTTAATCTCTGTTTGATGGGGCTCCGCCTTAGAACCTATCCAAGTAAAAAGCTTCATCGCCTTTGAAACCTGTTTATTTGTGTAAATTTAAAATAAATCAGAATGTGTTCCCGTTCTAACAAAATAGATATGTTTTTCGTCTTTCTTATAGACTAATAGCCAGTCAGGTTCAATATGGCACTCCCAATACCGAACAAAATCACCCTTCAGCTTATGATTTTTATGTTTAGCAGCCAGTGGCTTTTCATTTATCAAATCTTCTATTACATTCTTGATCTTAGACATGTCTAGACCGCGTTTCTTGGCTTTTATTATCTCGCGTTCAAAGGAACGTAGGTAAACGGGTTTTAACATTTTTTAGATCCCTAACTTACGAAACATATCTTGAGCATCTTTAGCTTCGATTAAATCTTTTCCCTTCTCAATGTTATCAATGGCTTTGAGTGTTTCTGCATTGGGTACATTTTCGCTATAAAGATTTCCATGGATCCAATCAGACACGATTTCTCGCATACTTTTGCCTAAAAGCGCAGCCAAAGCTTTTAGACGTTTATGGTCCTCTGCAGGAATGTCTATCGTCATTCTAAATAAATTGCTTTTACTGGACATAAGTCACCTCTCTACAGATTATTTTACCAGTTTTAAAGATTTAAGAGAATATGTATCAAGAAAAACAGTTAAATCCCTCTTAACCAAGAAGTTGCGTAAAAAAAACAGGTTTCCAAAGGACGGCAGTCCTTTGGCGGGGTTGGAACCTATCCAAGTAAACATCTTCATTGCTTTTGGGGATTATTTTGGCCGATTTTTAATTCTTTTGGCAGGGGTATACCGAAGAAAGCTGAAGAATCGGCTTACAGGCGGGTTCAAAGCGCCAAAAATCGATTGTCATCGGGGGGGGGTGTATTGCCTCGATACTACCCCCCTTGATGACAATCGATTTTTGGCAGCTTTCAATCCCGCCTGTAAGTCGATTCTTCAGCTTTCTTCGGTATAGTATACGAAGTTAATACAACTCCTGCCAAAAGAATCAAAAATCGGCTCAAAAGAACCCCAAAAGCAATGAAGATGTTTACTTGGATAGGCTCCAAAGCGGAGCCCTAAGAAGGGTGGTGTTCTTCGGAAGGGTCAGAAATGTAGCTTTCGATTTTGCGAACTTCGAGATGTGATTCTGCGATAAGAATTTTTTTATTATCTACTTCGATCCAGTAGAGCATGGTTTTGGGGCTGATCATCCGTTTTTCTAGGATTTGAATGGCCTGATCCCCGACTCCTTTTTGAAGGCGGTTTTGGATGAGGCGTCGGAGAAACCAAAAGGAGACGAAGAGGAGCACGATGATGGCGGTGAAGGTGAGAAGCATTTGAGCGATAGCAAAACCGTAATTTGGGGGAGGGGAGTCTGAGAGGGGAGTTAGGTCGGAAACTAGCTGGGCGAGTAGACGGATCATAGGGGATTTGGTGGGTTGTTGATAGATGGATTATTGATCGTTTTTTGTTTCTACGCAAAAGAAATCGATTTTTGCTAGACGTTTTGTTAGACTTGGGTCCATGAAAGGCTGGATTGCACTAGATATTGACGGAACGATCACTGCGGACAAGTATAGCGTCCCTGGGCCAGTAGTAAGCTATTTAAGCGAACTGCAGAGTAAAGGGTGGAATTTGGCTATTGCGACGGGAAGGTCTTGTGCTTTTGCTTTAAAAGTGCTGTCTACTTTTGATTTTCCTTATCGGCTGCTTGTGCAAAATGGCTCGGCAGTTTTGGAGATGCCTAGTAAAAAATTGATTTATAGACGTTATTTATCTGCAGATTCAATTGCCTTAATGGAGAAAGCTTTCGAGGGGATTGAAGGGAACTTTTTAGTGTACTCGGGAATTGAAAATGGGGGAAAGTGCTATTACAGGCCCGATCGATTATCTAAAGAGCAAAGAGAATATGTAACCCGCTTGGAAGAGAGAGAATCGGAAGCGGCCTGTCCTGTCGAAACCTTTAAAGCTTTGAGGGATTTTCCTTTGATCAAGTGTTTTGGTTCGGCGGATGAAATGGCGAGACTTGCCAACAGGCTGCGGCAAATAGGCATTTTTCAAGTGGCCCATATTAGAGATCCCTTTGAGGAAAAGGGACAGCTTTTGCTAGTTACTGACCGGCTTGCCTCGAAAGGCGATACTTTGCGAGAGATGATGCTGCAAGAAGGCCGAGGCGAAAAAGTGATCGCTGCCGGGGATGATGAAAATGACAAAAGTCTTTTGGAACAAGCGGATGTAAAAATTGCGATGCCGCAAGCGCCGGAAGTTTTGAAAGAGAAGGCGGATTTGATTGCACCTCCCGTCTCGGAATTGGGAATTATTACTGCATTGAAATGGGCGATTCATGATGCAAGCTGAAGTGGAAGAATTTTCTCTTGTTAGACAAAAGAAAGCGATGGATCTTTGCGTGGCCGCTTGCCGTAAACGGCAGAGCTGCCGGACGGGGTTTATCCACTATGTTCCTGGAGAAGAACATTCGTCGGATCTCATCCCTCTTTATGAAAATTTTTGCTTTGCCATCGCTTTGTATCGGCAAAAAACAATGGAATCTGCTTTAGAAGGGAAAGCTCTTTTAGAAAAGTTACTTGCCTTTCAGTCTCTTGAGGGAAATTTCCCCATCTATTTACACGAATTTCCTCGCTGCTACAATAAGATGCAGGCGCTTAAAATCGCGCCGCTTCTTTTGCAACTGCAGCGCCGATTTTCCCTCGTACTGGCGCCAGATCTCAAGCAGCGCCTTTCTAACGCGTTAGAAAAGATGCTAGCCTATTATCAAGAGCCGCTTTCCGGCCTTTGGCAGTTTCGATACGAAATGTGTAAATATGGTAAATCGTCTCTTGAGCCACTTTTACGCTCCAGCTTAGATGTAACTGAATGGCTCATCAGCATGCAGCTAGGAGAAGAGAAATCTTTTCCCGTAAGCTATTTCTTTCATCCTGAGCTGCAGTTATTCATTTCCCCTCCGCTTCCTCAAATTCAACAAACATTTGAGCCTCAACCTCAATTAATCGAATGGTTATTGGCAGAGCCGACGGGCGCCTTTTCTTCTCGACTTCTTCGAGACCACCCCATGCAAATGGAGCTCTCTTCTCTCTGGCCTCTTGCCCATCTTGTTGAAGAGGTCGAAGAGGAGACTGTCATCCAAGAACAAGATCGATTCATGATCTGGAAAAAAAACTCCGATCAAGAGACAGATGGTTTACGCATCTTTTGGGGAAAAGATCCGCTCAACTCATTTATTTTACCTCGTACTCCAGGGACTCATATCTCTCTTATTGGCAAAAATCAATGGGAAATCCTTTTTGAATTACCTGAAGATGCAGATCAAACGGATAACGATCTTTATGAAGCCCTTTTTTTCTGCAGTGCATCTCCAGAGATCCGTCTTTCTATTAATGAACGGCGAGGAACGACCTTTTCGCTTGGCGATCAAATAGAAATAACAAGCTCTTCTTGCCGCATTTGCCTTTATTTTGAACTTCTTTCAGGAACAGGACGTTTCCGCGGCCATTTCTCTAAAGCTAATCGCCCCTCTCAAGTAAAAACTAACCATTATGAAGCCTACGATTGGCGAATCGGCCTTAGAACATTGAGCCGCTCGCCTAAGGCGACAGTTCGAGTTGTTTGCTCATATATACCGCTTGTGACTCAAGAATCGACTATTGGACGGGATTGAAAGCTGCTAAAAATCGATTGCGGCAAAGTGGGCTAGTATGAGGTAATACAACCCAGTTTGGGGCAATCGATTTTTGGCGCTTTGAACCCGTCCAACAGCCGATTCTTGAGTTACGAACGGTATAAAAAAAGATCAAATTATCGCCTATGAAGAGGGGGTTCATTTCTATCAAGAGTGCGAAAATTTATCGGGTTTTTATAAATTGGATGATGGGACAATTTCCAAGGAGAGAGTGAAAAATGTAAAGTATGCGATGTCATTAGACGACAGGGAAAAAATTCTTAAGTTGATCGATCGATTAAGGTCCGCATGACTAGAAATTAGCGCTCTTTAGAGATAACAGAAAAATCTAACGGGGATGGAATGCAAGAGGGCCAGTCGGGGTAAGCCCCCGCTTGCTCCACCGGATACGGGCACGAGTTAGCCTCCCCCTGAACGCTCAATGGCGTCAACTTAAAAGCTCCGCCCTTAGACGCGCCAAAGGGCTGGCGCCCTGTGCTCCTCCCCCCTGATTATTTTCTCCTGCATTCGGAGGAAAAAAGAACAAGGGGTTCCAAGGGAACTTGTCCCCGTGGCGGATCGAAGGGCGAAACCCTTAAGTTGATACGATTCTTTTGATTATTCGCTCGACGTTTGCTGTAAAATCTCTTTCGTTAATTCAGAGAACTTTCCTTCGTAGGCTGAAAGAATAGCGGCTGCTTTTTTTTCCAATTCGCTAGTCGGTGTTAAAGAGCCCATCGCAAGTTTATGCAAATCTTTCAAATCGAGTTGTCGAATATAATAGGTGTCGAGGAATTGCGATAATGTGGCGACTTTTGCTTTAAGATCTTGATCTTCGAATTTCTGAGAAGCTGCGAGCATTTTATCTGCAGCTTCAAGACGTAGCGCCAGTCGCTTTTCTTGGGCGTCAGGAGTCCAACGGTCTAATGATGTTTGAGAGTCAAAATGGATCTGTTTGTATTCTAGCTCCACATCGTTTTCAATCAATAGGTTTTCGTCGGCATTTTTACCTTCACCCGGAGCTAAAGAACGTAAATGAGAAAAGTAGGCGAGCGTTGTTTCGGCCTCAGAGTTGAGGGGCTGGGTCACAGAACGGATCTTTTCTGCTAAAGTAGACTGGTCTTTTGCATCGATAAGCTGGAGCAGCTCTTTGTTTCTTTCTTGAGTCCAGGTTTGAGCTACTTGGTGCCAATGATCTGCAGTGGAAGCGTGTGAGCTCGCTATTGCAGCGTCTTCTTTACGCATTTGGATAAGCCCTTCCAAGGCCTGATCTTTTTTAGCCTGCTGGTAATCTTTTTCCATCTGCTGAAGAAATTCTTGATAGTGCCCGCAAGCATATTGGCTCTTTACAAATTCAACAAAATCTTTGCTTAAAGAAAGATTTGTCTGCTTAACTTGTTCGTTTTCTTTGGTTTGAAGGATTTCTTGGGCCAAGAGGGGAGACGCTGTTAAAAAAATAGCTGCTAAAGATAGTGAAATAGCTTTTTTCATAATGACACCTTTTAGGTTTTTTTTGTGTCATTATATTAGCTAAAATGAAATTAAATTTAAACTAAACAAATTACTTGTAATAGTTAAAAGCGATAACGCCGCTTCTAAAAACATTGCAATTTCTACCAGCTATTGTAAGCCAACAGCCTGCAATAAGTCCGATTGAACGACTGAAATTGTATTCGAGAGCGGGAGCGAGACTAATTTGAGAAGAGACGTCAGTAAGAGTACCTCCGACATTGGAAAAGAGGAACTCTCCATGTTTTCCCTTAAATTTGCTTCTCATGGCGTAATTATAAAGGAGATCGATGGCTCCCACCCAATTCCTGGTGAAAGAATATTCCAATCCAATATCAACCGTCATGAGACTTGCTGGATAATAGGTTCCTTTCGTGTCGAGGCTTCCCCCATAAGCACTTATTCCCTTTAGATTTACTTTTGAATAAAAAGTAGCAGCCCCTGTGAAGC
Source organism: bacterium (assembly GCA_021780355.1). Classification (GTDB taxonomy): domain Bacteria; phylum Chlamydiota; class Chlamydiia; order Chlamydiales; family SM23-39; genus SZAS-17. Next base: position 10,611 of record JAJXYX010000062.1, read on the forward strand.
GCATACTCAAGTAGTGAGCTCCTTGAAAGTGTACGAGTTTAGCAAAAATCAATCCTACAGAACTTTGGTAAGCTCCTGCGCCCATGGCATCGGTTAAGAGTTTTGCTGGATCTAAATCATTATATTTTCCCGTTGGAAAGGTTTCTTGAAAACCCAACCTAATGCTAGGAAAATAGTCGGTCTCATTCAACAGCTGCAAACTGGTGGCCAATTCTAAGTCTCCTACGCCCCAAGCATGCTCTCCTTGGGTTTGATTGCGAGTAAACGTAGGGGTTACAGTAAAATCAACTCGAGGCATGATCCCAAATTGGATGGGCACTTGAAGAAATGTATTCCAAAAAACGGGATAATTTTGCGTTTTCCAATCAAGTCCATAAGTGCCCGTAAAACCAAAGGCAAAAAAGTAAGGCTCTATATTCAAAGATCCGACCGGAACTACATTACCAGAAGGAGCTAAGAGAGGCCCTGTAAACCAAGGAGCATTTTTTTGACTGAGAGGAAGTTCTTCCGTTTCAACTTCAATAGCATGCGCCGCTATGGTCAGGCAAAGACAGCTGCTAAGAATGAATTTATTGTGCATAATCTCAAAAAATAAACGAGCAGAAGGCTATTTTCAATGAAATTTTTACCCTTTCTTTTTTTTCTCACATTTCAACATCCAGTTTCTGCTCTAATTTCGCGCCAGGTTGCTGTGGAAGACTTGATCCTTACAGTAGAAATCGCCGATCAGGAAGCAAGCCGTAGGCAAGGCCTTATGTTTCGAACCGAGCTGCCAGAGGGCTGCGGCATGCTTTTTGTGCATCCAGAGCCAAAAATCCTCTCTTTTTGGATGAAAAATACCTACATCCCTTTATCAATCGGTTTTTTTGACGAGGAGTGCAAACTGATCAATATAGAAGACATGCCTCCCTGCAGGGAAGGATCTCCTCTCGTATGTTTTACAAGTGCAGCTCCTGCAGTTTATGCCCTTGAAGTGCCTCAAGGATGGTTTGCTAAGCAGAAGATTAAGCCTGGGGCGAAATTTTCTTTCCGGGATCCATAGAAATCAGTACAATGTCAATTGTACCCTAAATGTTTACCCATGGATCGGATAATGCCCAAGAAAAAACACAAACGCCCCTGGCCAGTTTTCATCGCCATCGTTCTAGCGATGATCGTTGGAACTTTATTAGGGAAAAACCAAACGTTATTTGGCATCTCTTTTTACTCTGTCTTTGACGTCTTTGGCAATATTTTCCTTAACGCTTTGACCCTTGTTGTCGTACCTCTCGTATCCTCATCAATCATTACAGGCATTGCCCGAATTGGGGGAGAGCAGTCTTTTGGCAGGCTAGGGCTAAAAATGTTCGCGTTTTACCTTGGAACGAGCTTAATAGCCATTTTGATCGGCCTCTTTTTTGTGAACATGATCCATCCCGGCGTGGCAGGTTCCATGCCGATAGAACCCGATCAGCATCAAACGGCAGTAGCTCAACTCCAAACGAACATGCCACAATCTCAAGCGCTCGTTAACGTTTTGATGCAAATCGTCCCTTCGAATATCGTCGCAGCTTTTTCTCAAACGCAAATGCTCGGCCTCATTTTCTTTAGCCTGCTTTTTGGCTACGCCGTATCTAAAATCGATCCGCATCCCTCCTCGATCCTTCAAGGATTTTGGCAGGGCGTTTTTCAAGCTATGATTAAAATCACTCACATGGTGATGAAGTTTTTGCCCTACGGAGTCTTTTGTTTGGTCGCTAAAGTGTTTATGACGACCGGGTTACAGTCTTTAGGCTCGCTGGCTCTCTTTTTCCTCACCGTAATTCTTGGGCTGGCCACCTTTATGTTTATCGGCTTGTCTATTTTGTTAAAAATGGTGGGCAGAGTGAAACCTATGCGTCATTTAAAGGCGATGAGCCCGGCTCTCGTCACCGCATTTTCCACAAGTTCGTCCTCGGCTACTTTGCCTATCACCATCGACTGCGTAGAAAAAAGAGCGGGCGTTTCGAATCGGATTTGCAGCTTGGTCATTCCTTTGGGTACCTCGATCAATATGTCAGGCTCAGCCCTCTATGAGTGCGTAGCTGCCATGTTTGTGGCTCAAGTCTATGGCATTGAGATCTCGATTGTCACTCAGTTCCTCGTCGTATTTATGGCCCTTATCACTTCAATCGGAGTGGCCGGCATCCCATCGGCGAGTCTCGTTGCGATCCTCGTTATCCTCAAAGTCATCGGACTGCCGCCAGAGGGGATCGGCCTCTTTATCGCAGTCGACCGGCTTCTCGATATGTGCAGAACCACAGTCAACGTGTATAGCGATAGCTGCTGCGCCGTACTCGTCGCCCGCTCCGAAGGGGAGGATGAAGTATTAACGAGAGAACTTGTAAGCGATGTGGACTGAATACTGGCAAAATAAGGCTATTATTTATATACTTTCTCAGATAGAAGAGGTGCATTTGACAAGTAATTCTGCTGAGGCTTCCAAGAGCCTGAAAGGTGGAAACTAGAGGTCAAATGCCGAAATTGCACCAGCTTGGACCTGGCCGCAGTTGGTATAAGTTTGCGAAAGCGCTTACACTGTCACGCAGTGCGTGGAGAGCTTCGCATCGATTTCTTTGCGTTCCCCTCTCATTCCGTGTTACATTTTTCCCTTGATTAGGAACGGATATGTCAAAAAACACATTACACAGACGTTTAAAAGCGCGTCATGTCGCCATGATCGCCATCGGCGGATCGATTGGCTCAGGGATTTTTATCGCCAGCGGAACGGCCATTCAAATGGCAGGCCCGGGCGGAGCCCTTTTAGCCTACTCCATCATCAGTCTGATGGTTTATTTTTTAATGACAAGCCTTGGCGAGATGTCGACTCTCATCCCCTCGACGGGCAGTTTTTGCGATTATGCCAGTCGATTTGTCGACCCGGCCTTTGGCTTTGCGATGTCGTACAATTACTGGATCAATTGGGCTGTGACAACGGCTGTAGACTTGTCTGCAGCAGCGTTGATTATGCATACCTGGTTTCCGGCGTACTCCTTTTTATTTTGGACGGCCCTTTTCTTTGTCCTCATCCTCGCTTTAAACTTCGCCTCGGTCGGATTTTATGGCGAGATGCAATATTGGTTTTCAGGAATCAAAGTCGTTGCAGTGATCTTATTTATTCTCGTCGGCATTTTTGTGATCTTAGGCCTTTTAGGACATCAAAAACCGCTTGATATCAGCAATTGGACCATGGGCGACGCCCCATTCCATAAAGGCTGGGTAGGGTTTATCAGCGTTCTTATGATTGCGGGATTTTCTTTTCAAGGAACCGAAATTTTTGGCATTACGGCCGGAGAAACAAAAGATCCTGGAACCAGCATTCCTCGAGCCGTACGAAGCGTCTTTTGGCGTATCCTGTTATTTTATATTTTATCGATGGGCGTGATTAGTTTTCTTATCCCTTATAACGATCCGCTCCTTATCGGTGCCAGCACCACAAATATTGGAGCGAGCCCTTTCACCATGATTTTTAAAATGGCGGGCCTGCATTTTGCTGAAGTCACCATGACGCTTGTTGTCCTGCTGGCCATCTTATCGGCTGCCAATTCGAGCATGTATACAGCGACGAGAACGCTATGGCATATAGCAGAGGAGGGGAATGCCCCTAAATGCCTCGCCAAAGTCACTAAACACGGCATACCAGTGCCCGCGCTTCTTTTAAGCTCTGCCGTTAGCGCCATCGTGTTCTTATCTTCTATTTTTGGCCAGGGGCAGTTTTTCGTTTGGCTGCTCAATATGTCGAGCTTAACAGGCTTTATCGCCTGGTTTGGCATTGCTCTTTGTCATTACCGCTTCCGAAAAGCCTATATAGCGCAGGGCTATAAACTCTCCGATCTCCCTTACTACACGAGGGGGTTCCCTTTTGGACCGATTTTTGCGCTTTGTTTATGTGTTTTAGTGGTATTAGGCCAGCAATTTGACGCATGGATCTCACATTCTGTCAACATAGACAACCTCATCGGCACCTACATCGGCCTTCCTGCCTTTATCCTGCTTTACTTAGGCTACAAACTTTATCGAGGAACAAAACTCGTCCCCCTCAACAAGTGTAAGTTTAATTAAATAAAAAGGGAGCTCTAATATGGAGACGGCCGCTGTGCCATTGATTAGTCTACTCAGACCCTTGAAAATGGCTTTGCTTTACACAGTAAGCGCGTAGGATGCATTTTATTGAGATGCCTGCGGAAAGGCCGAATCCCGCGCCTACCACAGCTCCAACAGGCCCCCCGACTGCAAATCCAATTCCTCCGCCGATGACTAGGCCAGCGACGGGAAAAAAGTACGGATGCTGATTCATGGTTTCCCAAAACTTTGCAGACAAAGAAGCCTCAGATTTCGGCTGATATGGGAAGAACTTATCTTCTCCAGCTGAACCGAAAACAAAACTAAAAATTTCTGAAGCCACAGACTTCCTATTTACAATGATTTGATTGCAGAAAACATTATAAGCTGTTTTTGTAAAATTTCAGTAAAGATCGATCATCATTAAAAGTGATTCAGAAATCAAAAAACGCCAAATCACACCTAATCACTTAAGGCTCTGAGGTTTGTTGTTACAAAGAATCTGTCGCTTTTAGAAGAGAAAAACTATGCCCAGGAAAGGACTCGAACCTTCACACCTTGCAGCACCAGAACCTAAATCTGGCGTGTCTACCAATTTCACCACCTGGGCAGAAGGGAACAATGTAACCGGAGAAGGGGGTTTGTTTCAAGAAAAATGGCTTTTACTATGAAAAAACCTTATTCATCCGATGTGTAAACGGGATGCACGGAAAAACCGAGCTCTCTCACAGCAAAAATCGTTTTGGCAATCGGGTCCCACGGAGCTTGTTTATCGATATGCAAAAGGATCTCCGTTTGCGATTTATCTTGAGCTAGAGCTCCAATTTGATACTGGTGCGCTAGCTCTTCTTGGATCTCTTCCACACGGTCCATCGGGTATTCTTGAAATTCTGTCAGCCATTTAAATTGTCCGCTAGCTGTAATGGAAATGTTAATTTGCTGGATCTCTTTTTTTGCTTGGATTGCATTCGCTCGAGAAGGGGATTTAAGTTCTGCCAAATGAATCTCCGTATCATGAAGCGATGCTTTAGAAATCGCTAGCGTTGCAAACAACGCCAGCATCAAAAAGAGAAAGTCGATCATAGGAGCATAGTTGATCCCGCTTGTCGGCTTCAATTCATCGTGAGGAATTAAATCCATGATTAATGTCCTTTTGTATCGATCAAGGTACTGATCGAGACAGCTTCGTTTTCCACTAAACTTAATGTTTTCACCAGGCGATACTTCAATGTTGTATAAAAAATCATCGCCAAAATAGCCACGATCAGTCCCATGACTGTCGTTCCCACAGCGATCCCCAAACCATCAAAAAGGGCGTTAATACTCTCAATGGAACGGTTCACATCGTAAAAAGAATAAAACATCCCGATCACAGTGCCCAAAAGTCCAAGCATCGGAGCCACGATCACAATATCATTCAACAAAGAAAGTCTCTGCCAAAAAGCAGTAGAAGCCCTTTTTCCTTCCGATTTCATCGCATCCATCATCACCTGAGCGCCCAACTTTCGAGTCGTCAAACCAACCGCCACAATTCCCGCTAAAATATTAGCGTCATTTTTGCAAAAACTATGAGCCTCTTCATACTGCGCAGCCTCCAGCATAGCGCGCACGCGGTCGGAAAAATTTTTAGGCATAATCTCATTCGTTCGAAAGGTCGCCAAGCTATAAAGCCATATCACCAAAGAAGCGATAGACATCAAGGTAAGCAGCGTATAAATCGTCGGAGACGATGCAAAAACTTTTTTTAAATCAAGAAACGACGCCGTAGCCGCCTCTTCCGCCGCAAATGCCGTTCGGCTTAATAAAATGAACATTAACGAATACAAAGATTTTTTCATAAAAAAGCTCCACCCAAATCAACTTGAAATGTATCAATTACTCAGGAATCTGGCAAGCACTATATGAAGAGCTATTTTTTACTCGCCGATGAAGGGCTCCGCCCTTAAACCCGCCAAGGGGCTGGCGCCCCTTGGAACCCCTTTTTCTTTTATATATAAAAACAAAAGGGAGTCCAGAGGGCGCCAGCCCTTTGGCGGGTCTAAGGGCGGAGCCCTTATAATCTATAGATAAATAGATCGATTGCGTTATAATTTGCTGCATGAAAAAAGCAAGTGATTTAAGAATTCCTTTCACATGGGAAGAGAGGCGGCCGATTGTGCTGGACCGGGCGATGTACATTCCTGGGTATTATGATTTGCATGATCGGTGGGGACGGCTCGATTGGGCGGATCCTCAGTTTTTTGGTAATGACAAGCCGGTTGTGATTGAATTTTGCTGTGGCAATGGACAGTGGATTGGCGCTCAGGCTCAAAAATATCCTGATTGGAATTGGATTGGAGTGGATAGACTTTTTGAGCGGGCTCGCAAAGTTTGGGCTAAAATCCATCGGGAAAATATTTCTAATTTATTTGTCGTCTGCGCAGATGCTTTGACGTTTGTACGCCATTATGTTCCTATGAAGAGCGTTTTTGCGACTCATGTGAATTTCCCAGATCCTTGGCCTAAGTTAAGACATGCCAAAAACCGCCTTGTCAATCGAGAATTTCTGGGTGAGCTTTCCGCGATTTTGACGCCGTCTGCGAGGGCTCATTTTGCAACCGACGATTTTCCTTACGTTGAATGGATGCTCAACGAGTTTTCTCTATCTCCAGGATGGAAGCCTATTCATCCTGCTCCTTATTACCTAACAAACATCGCTGATTTCGGTCGTTCTTTTTTTAACGATTTGTGGATGAAGCAAGGACGAACCATTTACCACCTCGAGTACACCCATGGATGAAGAAGCTCCTGCAAAACTTAGCTGGGACCATCAGACTTTTTTAGTCGATGGAGCCCCCTTTTACCCAACTCCTGACAACACTCTCATTGTCCCACTTCCATGTCAGCCGCACGCCGATCTGAATTGGTCCATCCCAACAACTTCCAAAAAAATCTTATGGCATTTTCTCTTCGATCTAGAAGCTCCCTTTTTCCCCCTCACAGACGAGCTCCATTTCCAATCGCTAGCCCTCGCTTGCAAGCATTTTTCTCAAACGATCTGGCCTCGCTATCAAGAACAGTCGCTAGGCGGCATTTTATATCAAGGCTCTGCCGACCTCCTCTCTCACTTTCTCTGGAATGACATTCAAAAAACCAACTATGAAGCTTGGACCGCGCTCAATAAAAACGCCCATCCTCAATTTTTTTGCGCCGACGCTCTTAGCTCCTACTGTCAGCTGCTCGCGCATCATCTCCCAGACGAGCTCCCTCTCGTCCTTTGCTTCAACGCCGAATTTCTCCCCAGCTTATCCCGCGCTCTCAATCTCCTCTCGCGCGAACGGTTCGAACACTTCCTCCTCGCTCTACAAACCCCTTCTTGGCCCATGCCTTCTCTCCATTGGAATCAAGACGGCCTCTCTTTCCGCCCTCTCCCTGCCCCAACCGCTCTTTGCTTCCCAAAAAACGATCTCATGACAGAGGAAACGTTCTTTGAAATTGATAAAATTCTCGACGCGTTGTATGAATCAAATCAGTCTTTTCGGGTCGTTTTCGAAGAATTTTTGACGGAACAGTGGGAAGGTCTAGACGAAATTCAAGTCCTCCCGCACGCTCTCAGCGCACAAGGAAAAAGAAAATTACTAGGATTCGAAGCGGCAGGTGGAAAAATTAGGGAACTTTAAAAAAGATTCGGGGCAGAGGGATTTGAACCCCCGACCTACTGGTCCCAAACCAGTCGCGCTAGCCAAACTGCGCTATGCCCCGATCGAGGATTTAGATTACTAAAATACAGGATTTTTACACAATATATTTTCTTTCCGCCTCGAAATAGCAGGGCTCCGCCCCGCACCCCGCCAAAGGACTGCGTCCTCTGGACTCCTTTTTTTTCTTTTATTTCGATGAATCCTCTTTCGCAACGCGAAAGAGGATTCATCAAAAAAACAAGAGGAGTCCAGAGGACGCCAGTCCTTTGGTGGGGTGCAGGGGCGAAGCCCTTGCTTCTCGGAGAGATGATACAAGGAGCTTTTTTATGTTCATGGAAACGAAGTCTTTTCAAACTCTTTCAAAATTAAGTCAGCGGCCAGTGGATTTGACGAAGGATGGAGTGCTTACTCCTGAGCGGATAGGGAAGTATGCGATGAAGGGGGAGGGATTTGATTTGTTGTATGGGACAGAGAGGGTGGATGACGAGGTGATTGAGGCTTTGTGGGGATTGGCTGAGGAAACGGACGCTTTGAAGAAGATGGGCTTGATGCAAAGCGGCGAAGTGATGAATCAGATTGAAGGATTTGAGAGCGAAAGGCGAAGCGTGCTGCATACGGCGATGAGGGATGTTTTTACGGGGAGAAGGGAAGAGAAGGCGGCTAGGGAAGCGTCGGACCAGGCGATGAGAGAGTTGGAGAAGTTGAAGGGGTTTTTGGAGGGGATTGATGGGCAGTTTACCGATTTGGTGCAGATTGGAATTGGGGGATCGGATTTAGGGCCGCGGGCTCTTTGTATGGCGCTGGAAGCGTTTCATCTGCCTCATCGAAGAGTCCATTTTATCTCGAACGTAGATCCAGACGATGCGAACTTGGTGCTGGCTAAAATTGACCCTAGGAAAACGCTTGTGGTGGTGGTGTCGAAATCGGGCTCTACATTGGAGACGCTGACGAATGAAGAGTTTGTAAGGGAGAGATTTGCTCGAGAGAAAGTTGATCCGAAAAAGCATTTTATTGCCGTGACGGGAGAAAAAAGCCCGATGGATGATCCGTCGAGATATTTGGCGTCCTTTTATATTTGGGATTTTGTGGGTGGGCGCTATTCAGCGACATCGATGGTGGGCGCTGTGATGCTGGGGTTTGCTTTGGGGTATGAGAAATTTATGGATGTGCTGAGGGGAGCCCATGAGATGGACGTTCATGCAAGAGAGGCTAAGCTGGGACATAACTTGCCTTTGTTTTCTGCGCTTTTGGGGATTTGGAATCGAAACTTTTTGCACTTGCCGACAGTAGCCGTCATCCCTTATTCGCAGGCCCTTATTCGTTTTCCTGCTCATTTGCAGCAGCTCGATATGGAATCGAATGGAAAATCGATCGACAAACAGGGAAATCGATGCGCCTATTCGACAGGTCCTGTGATTTGGGGAGAGCCGGGAACGAACGGACAGCACTCTTTTTATCAGCTTATTCATCAAGGAACAGATGTCATTCCGCTGGAATTTATCGGATTTCGCCATAGCCAGCATAAAACGGATTTATCGATACAGGGGACTACTTCGCAAGAAAAACTGCTTTCGAATTTACTGGCTCAATCGATTGCGCTGGCACAAGGGCAAAAGAATAAAAACCCTAATAAGGTGTTTCCAGGGAATCGACCGAATCGGATCTTGCTTGCAGATCGCCTCGATGCCCACACATTAGGCGCTCTTTTGGCCTATTATGAGCACAAAGTAGCTTTCCAAGGGTTTATCTGGGATATCAATTCTTTCGACCAAGAAGGCGTTCAGTTAGGGAAGGTCTTGGCTGGAAAAATCCTCTCCTTGCTTGCTGAGAAAAAACAGGGAAGCGGCTCCTTTCCTCTGGGAGAGGCTTTATTAAGATTTTTAAAATAAAAATCTTAAGCACCTAACAGTAAACCAATTGGTGTTTTTCCTTGGTTTTTTATTTGAGGGAGATCAAGAGGACAATATATCGCAACTAACTGATTTTTAGCGAATTAAGAGGTTACCTTGTTTTTATCTGCAATTTATCGGCATAATAGAGCCATCCTTCCATGCCGATAAAATGCCGATATTATGCAGATAAAATTTCAGCCCCATTACTTCATCTCACCTAAAATCGCTAACGACTTAGTTCGCATTGAGGCTGTGAAACAAAAAATATTGCACCTCCCCTTGACTCCGACGGTTCTCAGTTCTTTGAGAGAAACGGCGCGGCTTTACACAACCCATTACTCTACAATGATTGAGGGAAATAGGCTGGGTCCGGATCAAGTGGAAGAGGTTTTAAAGCATCAGGGCCATTTTCCTGGACGAGAGCGAGACGAACGAGAGGTCAAAGGGTATTATGCCGCTTTAGCCCAAGTTGAACAATGGGCAGCGCAGGGAACCTCAGTCAAAGAAAAAATGATCCAGACTCTTCATGCCCTTGTAATGGCAGGCGGCAAGGAAAAGGCTAAGCCTACCGTTTATAGAGATGGTCAAAATGTGATTCGAGACGCTAGAACAAAAGCAATTGTCTATATGCCTCCCGAAGCAAAAGATGTAAAACCGTTAATGAATGGCTTGGTAAATTGGATTGATAAAAATCTCAATCTCCCCTGTCCTCTTGTCGCGGGAATCGCTCATTATCAATTTGCAACAATCCATCCCTATTATGATGGAAATGGAAGAACAGCGAGATTGCTGACTACCTTAATCCTCCATTTAGGAGAATATGATCTAAAGGGTCTTTACTCTTTGGAAGAATATTACGCTAGAAATCTGGAGGCTTATTATGAAGCGATCAGTATTGGAGAGTCTCATAATTATTATATGGGGCGAGCTGGGGCAGACATTACCAAATGGATTGAATATTTTATAGAAGGGATGGCCGTTTCCTTTGAAAACGTGTTAAAACGAATGGATGAGGCTAAAGTCCAAGGCTTTTCAGATCAAAGCGCTTCTCTTCGAAAGCTTGATCCTAAGCAACGAAAAGCTCTTGAACTATTTCAAGAATTTGAGACTCTCTCCAGCCAGCAAATCGGCGAACTATTTGGATTCAAGCCACGCACAAGCGCAGCTCTTTGCGCCAGGTGGACGAAAGATGGGTTCCTAACCATGACGAACTCTTCCAATAAGGGTCGAAAATACAAATTAGCCGCCAAGTATCAAACGCTCATCAATCAAAAGCAACCTCGACAGATGGACAAAGTCCAGCCTAACAAACCTCGTGCAAATAAGCCCTAGTTTTACCCCAGGGGAAAGTTACTTGGATCGAGCTGACTTTAGAATAACGAGCGTCAAAATCTTGCCAAAAAGAAAGTTCCTCCTGTCGATACAAGAGAGGACTGCAGTCAGCTTGCTTTTAAATTCGAGTGAACAGAAGAAAAAAATAACCCATATAAATGGAATCTATACCATTCGTGACTCAAAAATCGGCCATTGGACGGGTTCAAAGCTGCCAAAAATCGATCGCAGCAAAGTGAGCTAGTATTACTGAATACAACTCACTTTGCTGCGATCGATTTTTGACGGCTTTCAATCCCATCCAATGGCCGATTTTTGAGTCACGAACGGTATAATTCTCATCACCCTACCGACCCCGCTTCGATCCGGATCTGATGGGCTCCTGAAAGGGCTTTCCAAGAAGCCGGGGAGTGGGGAGTGGTTAGAAAGACTTGGCCTAATGTATCGAGCTGGCTGCATAAAAGCTCTTGCCTTGGATTATCTAGATGCAGCCCAAAATCATCGATCCCCATTAAAGCCATCCCTTCCACTCTGCGGCAAAGGCGCTGCCATTCAGCCAGGCGCAAAGCTGCCATGGCGGTTTTCTTTTGCCCTTCGCTTGCAAACAGGCGCGCTGGCTTGTTTTGAATGTGAAGCGCCAGTTCATCTCGATGCGGTCCTGTTAAAGTGGCCCCTAAAAGGATCTCTCGAGGACGGTTTTTCCTCATCTGCGCAAGGTAAGAGTCCGGCTGATAAGAGGGCTGATAACGAAGTTCCAACGACTCTTTTTTCCCAGAAAGGGTATGAGAGGCTTTAAGCAAAGGCTCTTTCATCTCGTGGGTCATTTCCATACGCGTTGTATAAAGATACGCCGCAGAATGGGCCATTTCAGCTTCCCAACACTCTAGATCTTGTTCATTTCGCTGGCGAAGCAAACAGTTGCGCTGCTTCATCGCTCGCCAAAAACGGGACAGGTGATGCACATAGAGGGGATCGCTCTGAGCTAAATGGAGGTTGAAAAAACGGCGGCGGAGAGCTGGAGAGCCGGTAATGAGCTCTGTATCTCCAGGAGCGTAGAGCACGGAGGGGAGAAGACCGAGAAGGTGATGAAAAGAGCTATAGGTATTCGCCTCTGTTTGAAGTCTTCGAGACTCTCCATCAAAAGAGAGTTTGATCGACTGCTCAATCATGTCTCTAACGACAACAGCTTCGAGATAAAAAAAAGATTGTCCTTCCCGAATGAGCTCTTCAAGGCGCATCGTTTTAAACGATCTACCCGTGGCAATGAGATAAATAGCTTCTAAAAGATTCGTCTTTCCTTGCGCATTATCTCCATACAAGACATTGCATTTGGGATCAAAGTCGACTTGAGCTTCCGAGTAATTTCTAAAGTTGCGTAAATACAGCGTTTTGAGAAACACAAATTTTTTAACAGCTTAAACGTTACACCTGCACAGCAGTTTCTTCCGGCTTTTGCAAGGAAGGAGCATCGGTAAGCCGCATCGGCATGATCACAAACAAGGCTCCTGAAGCATCTGTGATAAGGCCTGGATTGTGCGCATCATTCAGCCCGAAAAGAACCGTCTCTTCCGAGCTATGGCGCAAAATATCCAAGAAGAAATAAGGGTTAAAGGCAATATCTAGCTTAGGGCCGCTAAAATCGACCGGCATGCTGACGCGTCCCTCGCCAATGTCATTGCTCATCGCCGCTAAATGGAGCTGGCCCGTTTCAAAACTAAAGCGCACAGAACTGCTCGTTTCTGAAGTGAACAAAGAAATTTGGCGTAAAAGCGCCATGAGCTCTTCACGGTGAATGGCAAACTGATAATTCAATTTCCCTGGAATCACTCTCTCTACATCTGGATACTGGCCAGCGAGCAGTTTGGATACGAGCGTTAAGCTGCCGCTTTCCAAAGAGATTTTATCTCCCGCCAAAAGTAGCGTCGCCTCATTTTCGCTGTCGTCGAGCATTTTGATCATCTCATCGACTGCTTTTAAAGGAACAACATAAGCTCCCTGAACCGATGGATCGACAGAGACCGAGGTCATCGATTTGGCCAGCCTTTTTCCATCTGTTCCAATAAAGGTCGTCTTTTGATCAGCGATCCGGATCCTCACGCCATTGAGCATATAACGGCTATCTTCCTTAGCGGCCGAAAAGACCGTTTTCGAGAGCATCTGTTTTAACGTCGCGTTCGGCAAGCTCACTTTCAAAGAACCCGTTAGATCTGGAAATGCAGGGAATTCCGTCTTGCTCATCCCATTAATCTTAAATACAGACGATCCCGTCGTAATTTCAGCAACTTCGGTCGTGGGCGCGCTAATTTTAATTTGAGGTGAAGTGATCTCTCTGACCAATTGAAAAAATCGGCGGGCGGGCAGAGCGATAGCTCCTTCCTCAATCACCTTAGCTTCAATAAAGCAGCACATGCTGACGGATAAATCAGTCGCGCTGATGATCAGCTGGTCATCCATAGCTTCGATCAAGACATTGGCTAAAATGGGAATTGCAGGTTTTGAAGCGATAATGCTTTGAATTTTTCCAATTAAGCTGACCAAGTCCAGCTTTGAGACAACGACTTTCATGAAGCACTCCGGTTAGAAGAAGGAACGATAAAATATTTCCCCCCTTCTGTCAAGCGCCTTTTCACAAAAAAAATCACTAGGATTCTAAAGGACTCCGTCCTTTAGCGGAGTTTGAGGCAGAGCCTCAAGATAAGCTGTAAATAGCTCAACATTTTTTTCTCTTGGAGAAAGAAAATCTTACTTGAATAAACAAATCCAAACGTGGTAATAGAATGTCTCTTCAAAAAACCACTAGAGGTACGATTTGGAGCAAGCATTTATCCTACCCTTACCTAGATATAGCGGCCCTCATTTGGCTGAGACGAAAGAGCACGATGAGATGAAACTGACAGGTCAGGTGGCTATCTGGCAGTCTGTTTTGGATAAATTAAGCGATGGGAAAATCAGCTGGAGCGAGCTGCAAACGTATTTACCTTTGGATCAGGAAGAGATGTTGCTTCATCCGCTCGTCCGTTTGGCCTGCGATAAAAAAGGACAAACGCTGCTGCATTTGGCGGTTTTGCAAGAGAGGCTCGATTGGGTCAAGCTGCTAGCTCCCGATCTTCAACTGCGGCAAAGGAGAAACCATTTTGGTCTCATGGCGTTGGAGCTTGCCCAATTTCTCAATCGGAAAGCATGCGCGGCTAGTTTAAGCGCGCTAGATTCTTGCCTTTCCCAAGCGAATATCTCCATAGAGGAGGGGAGTCGAGATTTTTTTTACATTCCCTATCCCATTTTTGAAAGCGAAAAAATTTTAGACGAAGTGCTTGAACAAGCCCGCAAAGCCAAAGAGCAAGATTTAATCCCTCCGGAAAAAATTTGGATGGGGATCTACTTTGATACGGAAATCCAAACAGGATTAAACCCCCGTCTATCGGTTCGTCATATCAATGAAGAGATCGGGTTTGGCGTTTTTGCCGAACAGAAAATCCCTTCTTGCTCCTTTGTAGGCGAGTATACCGGCGTGGTGAAAGAGCGGCGCAAAAAGCTCCTTAAAGACAAAATTTATTGCGTTCGCTATGCTTCTTGGCAAGCGGGGCGCCGTCAGTTCATTCTGGATGCTGAGCAATACGGCAACCATACCCGTTTTATTAACCACAGCGCCGAGCCCAATTTGGCTTTGCATTCTGTCTATTGGCGAGGATTGCCCCGCATGGTCTTTATCAGCTTAAAAGAGATCCCCGAAGGGACCCAGCTCTCATTTGACTATGGCCGCTCGTTTTGGAAGGAAATGAACCGAGAACCCCAATGTCTGGTTTAAAAATTTGCGTTGATCAAGGCGAAGGAGAAAAGTGGCTAACGCCTCTTGAGCTGGAAACATTGACGGGAGTCAAATTCATCTCAGGCCTCAAGATGGAAAATGAAACCATTCTTCGCAAAGTAGAGAGGCTAGCAAAACCCTCTTCTTCTCTCCTAAAAAAATGCTGGAAAAGGCTCCGCTCTCTTTTCGATCCTCCTCAAGAGGAGATCGAAAGAGAGCAAAGGTTTCGAGGGCGGTATTATCAAAAGGAGATCGAATTAGGATCGCCGGCCGATCTCATTTTGCGCTGGATTGGTCCTCCCTTAGGCTGGGGGGTGTTTGCCGCAAGAGCTTTTAGGCCGAGAGAGTTTATCGCCGAATACACAGGAGTTGTCCGCAAATGGCAAAAAGCTGATCGAAAAAATGGCTATTGTTTTGAATACGTCGTCACCTCCGGCAAACCGACTCCTTATGTGATTGATGCGAGAGAAGAGGCCGGCCTGGCCCGTTATATCAACCATAGCGAAGAGGGGAATTTGGAACCCAAATTAGCGACCCTAGATTCGATCACGCATGTGATTTTGCTCACGAAAAGAGCGGTAGCAAAAGGGGAGCAGCTTTCCTATCACTATGGCCCCGCTTACTGGGCCAAAAGGCCGCCCCCGATTTCTTTATGAAGATCCATTTTGCTCTTGCTTCTTGTTTAGTCTCAACTGTCCTTTGGGCTTCTTTTTCAGAACCTCCCCGCATCGAATATGCGTCAGGCTATCGCAATGACCGGCTTCACTGGCATCTGCAAAATCCAGGAGACGATGGAAAACTTCTCTACAGCGAAGTGGCCAAAAATCTTCAATTTTGGGAAAACGCGGCCACTTTTACCGTGTATCACCGAGATCTTTATCTTTTTCTCAGCGGAAGTTATGCAGCCTTTGGACAAAGAGGTTCTGTTCGCCAGCGCTACGCTGACTTGTCCTACGCTTCCAATCAACCCCGCTTTACCTTTACGCCAAACGGATGGGCAGCTGATGGATCAGGCCGCTTTGGCTACTGCATCAATTTAACGGATGGTAGACTTTATAAAGTTCTTTTAATCCCTTTCATTGGCGGTTCCGTCCACTATGAATCGCTTCAAAGAAAACATCCCACCCCGTCATTAGAAGAATCTTCCGACGCCATTGGAGCGAGCTTTTATACGATGAGCTCCCAGTTGCCCGGCCGCCTGCAGCTTACCTGGTATGGTTTTTTACTCGGAGGCGCTTTCCATATCGATCCAGGTTCCAGACTCATCTTGGATGCAGGCTATTATTATAGCTGGCTTCATCTTCATTTCCATACTCACTATGCAAATGAGGTAAGCCTGGGGCCGCCTCTTTTCACTCACCAAAACACCTCTTACTCAATCAAAGCCAAAACAGGAGGCAACCTTGGCCATACCGGATGGGCAAAACTATCTTGTCGCATCGATCAAGCCTGGCAAGCCGGACTCGGAGCGCAAATGAATTATTTTGTTTCTCGAGATGTAGACGCGAAAAATAGCGCCCACGCCCTGACTCAGCCATCCATAAAAACCACAGAAAAACTGAAGATTCGCTGGACTGTTGTCTCCGGATGGGCTACTCTATCTAGGAGTTTTTGAGCCATAGCGATGAATAGACCAGATCCCAAACTTCCTCCTCGCGACCAAATGGTCATGGGCCTTCATGCCTTAAAAGAGCTATTGGGCCACGCTCCAGAGCGGCTACTTCGCATCTATACCGTCAAACCCTCTGGAGATAGAAAATCTGATATCCTAGCGGCGTGTCAGTCCCGCAATATCCCCATCGTCTACACATCGCTTGCTGAACTCACAAAAATGGCAGGATCCGATTCCCATCAATCCTTTGTCGCGCACATTAAAGGTAGAAAATTTTTTGATCTCAAAGAATTTTTCACCAAAGTTGCCGATAAAGAGCGTTCTATCGTCTTAATGGTCGATCAAATTTTTGACCCTCAAAATTTCGGAGCTCTCATCCGCTCTGCAGAGTGTTTAGGGGCGGACGCGATCGTCTGGTCTAAAAACCGAGGGTCCGATCTGACGGCAACCGCAGCCAAATCAAGCTGCGGAGCTAGCGAGCTTTTGCCTCTTCTCAGAGTTTCCAATCTCGCCGAAACAGCCGAAGCGTTCAAAAAAGAGGGGTTTGAGGTCGTCGCATCTCTTCTAGACCCCAGGGCCAAAAGCTTATCAACTTTTTCCTTTGCCCCCAAAACGCTCCTCATCGTAGGGTCCGAAGGAGAGGGGATCCAACCTCTTTTGCAAAAAAAGTCTGATCATCTCATCTACATCCCCATGGCAGGCAAAATCGAGTCTCTCAATGTGGCTCAAGCTGCAGCCGTCTTGTTGTATTCTTTTTTAGAAAAAATAAAAATATAATTTTTTATTTTGCATCCTAAATTTTTAAATACTGATTAAATTAAATTTTCATTTAAGCGCAACAAGAAGACTAAAAAGCAATAAACAGATTAACAATTATTTTCTGTTTAAATTAATTTAAAGCGAATGCATAATATAAGGCATAAAAACAAACTTAATTTAATAATAAAGAGGTTTTATGTTGTTTGTCGATACATTAATTTTGAATAACCCCATCGTGGCTGCAAAAGAATTTATTTCAACGAAAATAGATGAAATTCAGAAAGAAATTTCAGAAGCAAGAGATTATTTTACAGGAAGAACTCCAAGTTCAGATGTCGTCCAGATTGAGCCAATAAAGCTGCAGAAGCGAACGCTTATTCTTAACCAAGAAGCTTTAAAAAATCTAAAGGAAAAATTAGAAAAACAATTAAAATCTTTGAGTGCAAAAATCGAGAGTGGACCCAAAGCAAAAGATAAAGATGAAGAAGACCTTGTAGTCGAAAATTCTTCAGAAAGCGAGACTGCAAAACTGAAAGAACAATTAAACGAAAAAGAAAGATATCTCAGCATTTTAAAAGAAGAAATTTTAAAACTAAAAAGTACACAAGAAGAGCTTAATCGTAAATTAGAAGATGAAACAATAGAGTTAACAAAGCTAAAAGAAGATCTTAAAAAAAATCAAGAAGATGTAACTAATTCAAAAAAAACAGTTGAAGATTTAAATGGTCAACTAGCTACCCTGGAACAACAATCCAAGTCTGAAAAAGATTCTTCAAAAGAAGCCTCCCAGAAATTAGAAGAAAGGATCGCTGATTTAAAAAGTAGTCTCGAAGCCGCCCAAAAGGCCAAAGAAGAGTCCGAAAATAAAGTTAAAGAGTTGGAAAAAGAATTAATTGAAAAGAAAACTGAACTTGAAGATAAAGAAGCTTCTTTCACTGATTTAGAAAAAGAAAAATCTATTTTGAGTGATAGCAATAGTCAATTAGAAAATGAAATTGAAGTCGTTGAAAATGAAATAAAATCTAAAAAAATCGAATTTGAATCTAAATTAGAGCAAGCTTCTAAGGCATTTGCAGAAGAATCTCAGAAACAGAAAACCGACCTCCGAGTAAAAGAAGAAGAACTCGCGGCTGCTTTCGAAGAAATTAAAAGATTGCAAAAGCTACAAGAAAAAGCTGAAATCGTTTTGAATATTGCATTTCAACATATTTTCCCCAAAGAGCCTCTTGCGATTGAGCAAGCTTCCGAACCTTTTGCGATTACGCATGTCACTGAAGGAAAAAAACAGGAAGAAAGAAGTGAAAATAAATCTTTGAAAGTTAATCTGCTTAAATGTAGAAAAGCGGCGCGAACACTTTCATTTTTTGCGCAAGCGTTTTTTCCGAAAATCCCAAACATCTTAATCGGTATAACGAAAACTCTCTCTTCGCAAGTTATCCATCAGAGTTCAAGGCCCAAGGCTATAGAGATAGTAGAAGAAAACGTTCGTTCTCCTAAAGAAAAGCAGAAAGAAGAGTTAAAGGATGAATCAAGCTTTGTCTTGCCAGAGGCGGTAATTCAAAGTTTGCCTCAGACTACCGACTCAAAAAAGAAGACAATGGATCCTAATGCATCGGAGTATGTTCCTTTTCGTCCATTAGCGGATGCAGTAGAGAATACTGCATGGAAGATAGTACATCTTCCACTGCTACCCGAATCTTCCTCCCCACAAAGTCATAGTACAGAAAAAAAAGTTGTAGAAGAAAAAAGGCAACCGAAAATAATTCAAAATGCAGAAAAATACCGAAATAAAGCGGAAGAATTGAAGAATAAACTTCAAAAAATTCCACGAAATAATGAAAATAAAATTCATATTGAAGATGGATTAACACGTCCTTTGAATGTATGTTTAAATCAATTAAATGAATTTTTAAAAGAAGCGAACGATTTTGTAATAAAAAATGATACCGTATTAAATAATCGAAAGAAAGCTGAAGAATTAAATAAAATAGGCGAAAGAATAACAACCTCTGGAATAACAAGCCTTTTCCGAAAAATAGATCAGATAGCCCACAACATCAACAAAATAGATAAGAAAGACAAAGACGCTCGGATGCAAGAAGTAGCATCTTCAGCAGTTGCAGGAGTCATTTCGGAAAGCTCTACAAGCAAGGCCGTAGGAAAACAATCAGCTGATAAAAGCCCTCCAGAGATTCTTCAAACACCAGCTGTAAAGAAAGATAGTCATAAACCATTGCCGTCAAAGAGCTCTTTTTCACAGGCTGATGTGGAAAAGCTAGCGAAGCAAATCGAGCTTGAAAAGCGCCGCGAAAACCTTAGAAAAAAAATAACTGATTTTTGTTCTACTGCATACGATAAATATGAAGAACTTCTTAATCAAAGCGAATCACAACCAAATTTAGAAGATTTGAAAAAGAGAGCTCTTGAAGTTTCAAAAGAAGCGGTAAAAATTGCATTGAACGTTAATTCAGCTCAAGAAGAAGAAGAATTGACAGCTTTAAATAAAAATTTAATTAAAATAAAAGAAGATTTCAAGACAATAAACAAAGAACAAAAAGAAACCAAAGAAAAACCAGCGATTCACGCTGAAGAAAAACCAAGCAATGGGCTGTTTAATTTGTTCGGTTTATTCTAATTCTAAAAAAACAAAAGGAAAATTATATGCCACCGATTAACTATCTATTTAACGTAACAGGGACGCCTATCGGCTCTGGAACCGCACAACCTAATCAAGAGAAAGGATTTTCTTTTGATTACGATGTGATGTTGGGGGTATTTGCCGCAAGCGTAGACACTGACGCGCATGCCCTGGAACTAACTTGCATTTTAGTGAACTCACCCAGTCAATCAACTCAGAGTGGAGAAGAAACGAAAAAAGCTGCTCCTGCAAAGGCGAGAAGTTCATCTGAAGCTTCCAAATCTAAGCAAAACATCATTACGCGCGAAAGGCCGTTTTCCTTCAAGAAAGCGCCTGAAGCTAAACGTAAAAGATGCGGCAGAGAGCGTCAATATGCGAATACAACATTTAAAAATCCAAAACCTCTTGATCGAAAAACTCGCAGACTAACGCAGAAATTTCCAATCCAACAACCACGCAGCCGTGGATAATTCTTGACGAGTAGGGCGCAGGAGTTTTGCGCCCTTTTTTATTCCGCAGAGCTCGTTGGCCACTGCAGGCCAATCGTTGTAAATCCCTTTAATGACAGCCAGGTATCAAGGTCTTCTTCTAAAGTTTTTCCTTGATCGATGACAGCTGCTAATTCATCCCAGGATTGCGCCATCTTCGCATCTTCTAAAAGGGTGTCCATGGCATTATAATAGGCCTCTTCTGTATCAATAAACCCCAAATCCTCAGCTTGATCCAATTTCAGTTTAAGCGATTCAAAATTTTCAATAACAGCCGTTTTTGCTTTCAACAAAGACATCAGACCCTCACATTTTATGAGCCGTTCTCATCCTATCTCAATTCAAGTTATGCATCAATCGGGATCGATAGGACAAAAAAAATCCAGCTTCTCTTTTTACACCGGAAACGTTGATTTTAATTTGAGATTATCTTCAAATCCTGTATAATTTAAGCGAAACGCCAAATAATCTTATTAAAGCGAATGGAAGTCATGAGTTTTAAAATTTTGATTGAAGGAATCGTGGGTGTTACATCATCCGATGAAGGCAGTAGGTTTAATGGTCAGAATGAGACGAATATTGAGCCAACTCTCTATTATGTAAAGAAAGATAGCGAAAGCATTTTTTCCTCTGCCTCCGATGCAGTGATTCAAACAGCCTCAACCTTGAACGAAACAGTCGTCAATGCAACAGCCTCTATTGCTGAAGCTGTGATTCCTTCCCAGTTTAATTCATTCAGTGCTGGCCCTTCGTTTCCAGGAGGGGATCCTGGAGGGCTCCCTGTTTGTGCTGTAGGAAATACAAGCGCAAGCGCCGCTCTAAAAAAATTGCCTCTTCATATCATCACTTCTCCTAGCGAATTCGGAAATAACTCAAGTTTTCTTTATGGACTCTCTTGGGGATTAATCGGAACCGCAGCCGTTGTCTCCGCCTTTTTTCTAGGCAGAGCCATCTATAGGGGATACAAGCGATATCAATCCTTAATAGCCGCAGCGGATGCCTCCGAACAAAGAGATCTACTTGTACAAATGCTTATCCAAAGACAAAAGCAGATCGATCGGCAATGGCTTAAGAAAAGACATAAAATTACTCATCAAGATCGGATGAATTTACAATATCTTAACAAAATGCTGGCGAAAAAGAGAGCTTGATGTATGACGGATCCGGTTGGTTAAAAAAATTCATAGCAATCTAGAGGCGATTTGCCTACAGATGATGGGGCTTATTCTTTGCTCTCGTTGCTTCTTTTGATCCAACTCGCCGGGATCTGCTCCAGAATCTGCCAGCGCTTAGAAAAAACTTCCCAATACTCAGAAAAGCCAGCGCTCAATCACTCTAAGGTAGCCAAAGCCACCCAGCCTAAGCTGCCTCGGTATCACGGCGGGAAACGATAGCCATCTTCCCCGACAATCTAACATAACATGTATTATCAGACGTTCTAAACATCCAGATGAAGGCCTAAATCCGGCCTAATCGCGCTCTCTACCATGCCGCCCCTCTTTGTTAAAAAAATGGAAAAATAGAAATCTTTCCTTTATGCTACTTAACAAAAATCAGTTTTTAAGGAATTTCGTGAACGTTGGCATGCACTCAACTTTTTTGGCTATTTCAGTTTGTTCGGTTGCAGGCTATCTTGCCTGTTCTACAGAAATTAAAGAAAGCCCCATACATCAGTTAGCTCTTAATCTATTGAAAGCTCTGGGAGCTGGTTTAACAACCTACGCAGCCAGCTATCTAGGAACCCATGGAAGCATCTGGAGCTATAGGCAATGGGTCATAAGGGATTTAACATTCGCCTCATCCATCGAATGGAGCATTAATTACTTATCCGAGCGCGAGTTAGGATCTCATGGGAATTTTTCCGCTCTCCTCACTGGAGAAGGAAAATACGCAATAAGAATCGCTCGGGCGCTTGAAAACCTCGACCGCGCTGGCATTTTAACAGAAAAAAATAGACAAGCCCTCTTAATGAAAGAGGGAGAATTTTCGGAAAATATTTCCGCTGCAATAATCAACTTGCATCGAGCGGGTCTTTTAACACCAGACAATCGAGCCGCTCTTTTAGAAAGCAAGGGAGAATTCGCCGGAGATTTTAGCCTAGCGATCATAAACTCTCAAGGAAGCGGTCTAGCACCCAAAGAGCTCACCTCTCTTTTTGAAAAGCCCTTCTCCCTCCCCCGCCGTTGCCCATAAATTTTTACTTACGAGCTTTCTCGACCGCTTCTCTGATGTCTTGTCTTATGTCATGCTCAATGTGTTTGAGCATCACTTTGTCTCCGTAGAGCACATAGACGGAGACAATACGCGCGACTAGGATGGCGACATAAAACTGCCCGATAATCCCTTCGATCACGACAAAAGATTGGCTGAGATCTGTGATCGGCGTAATATCTCCAAAACCAATGGTCAAGAGTGTGATGAAACTAAAGTAAAAAGTTTGCGATAAATACGAGCTGTGAAGCGTATAGTTTTTGTCGTTATAGATAAGCTGGAAAGAACCTGGAAAAATGAACTCGAGGACGAGATAGATAAACCCAAAAATAAACGCGATCATAAAATAAGCACAGACAACTCCCCTCAAAGTTTCCATGGTGACCCGCGCTCGAAGCACCACGTTGTATAAAATAGAGGCCGTGCACACAGTGAGAAAGATAATCGTAAATACGAGGCTTGAGATGATCAAAAGCTTCAAAGGAAAAAAAAGAGCGATCCAATCGAGAACTAAAGCAGGTACGCCGAGTACCATCGTGAGAATTTTGATCGGCCTTGGATGATTGGCATTAAAAATGGCTGAAAAAAAGACGCCCGAAAAAAAAGCTTCCCAAATCGCAATCGAAGCCGTGCTCCAATTGTAAGGTCTAAAAATAAAAAGAAGAAGCAAAAACACGATCAACTGTGTGAAATAACCTGAAAAATACTTTCGTGTTTTTTTAAGGAAACTTCCCTTCATATTCAATCCTTTTTTCTTTGGGTATACCGAAATGTTCGATTTTTAAAAATAAGGTTTTGCAACTTGACCTAGTTTGCTTTCTAGGGCAATATGCAAAAAGCCATGAAATGTGTACGCTTTATCTCCTTTGCTCTTCTCCCTTTCATTGCTTTTGCTTTGGATTATGAGGTCCATTTTGTAGGTTTGGACGATGCAAAAGCTTTAAAAGCTTTGAAAGACGCTTCCGATTTAGTCAGCTTGCAAGATAGACCTCCCGCTTCAATTAATGCTTTGCGCTACCGGATGCAATCTGACATTCCCCGATTACTGCAGGTGTTGAGGGCTTATGCGTATTATGACGCCGTCATCATCGGCCGCGTCACAAGGCAGCAAGAGTCAGCTCAAGTCGAGCTTGAAATTCGCCCAGGCGTTCAATATACACTGAGCGAGTACGAAATTTTTCATGGCGATTGTGAAGAAAAAATTAGCGCAATCCCCCCCTGCCCTCCCATTTCGGGCAATGATTTGGGGTTGCGCGTTGGCGCTGCCGCTCTTTCTGTCGACATCGTCAACGCTGAACTTTCTTTACTAAACGCTCTCGCCAGATGCGGTCATCCTCTGGCTTATATCGATAAACGAAAAGTTGAAGTCGACATGTCAGAAAAAACAGTCAAACCAGCTGTCTGCATTCAAGAAGGGCCTTTGGCCCATTTCGGTCCCTCAATCTTTTTCGGCCTCAAAGAAGTTCATCCTCGCTATATCGAACGGCGTCTTGCTTGGAAAGAGGGAGAAATGTACAACGCCTCGCTAGTCGAAGAAACGCAGCGAAGAATTTTAAAAAGCAACTTGTTCAGCTCGGTTTTATTAAATCATGGCGATCAGCTCGACCCCATCGGCGAACTTCCCATGAAAATTAGGCTTACAGAAGCCAAACATCGATCTGTCAACACGTCTCTCTTTTTTGGAACAGTCGATGGACCTGGAGGCTCTGCAGGTTGGACGCATCGCAATATGCGGGGCATGGGAGAAATTTTTTCGGCCTACCTGGAATGGTCCATGCTCTATTGGGTAGGATCAGTCGCTTACACTAAACCCGACTTTTTACGCCTAGATCAAACTTATAAAGGTTGGGCTGAGGTTAGCAGAGAAGATATCAATCCCTATTTAGCCTACACCTACGTTGCAGCGCAGAGAATCGAGAGGATGTACGACAGAAAAAAAAGCGGCTCGATCGGCCTTGAATTTGAATATATCGATGTACAAAGCTCGGCCAATAACGGCCAATACCTCCTCATGGGCATTCCTTTTTTACTTAAATACAATGCAACGGATAGCGACCTCGATCCTACAAAAAACTTTTCTATCGTGTATCAAGCAGTGCCTTATCAATCTCTTTTCCACGCCAGCCAGCACTTCGTCAAGCAAAGGCTCACCGGCTGTTTTTATCAACCTCTTGACGCATCTAATTTCTGCGTTTTGGCGCTTCGAACGCAATTTGGCTCCATTGCCGGCGCTAGAAGAGAAGACGTTCCCCTCCCCATTTTATTTCTCGGAGGATCGCTCGATGACTTGCGAGGCTACAAATATAAAACCGTCAGCCCGAGAAAAACCACAGCTCCCGACCGAAATAAACCGCTTGGCGGCAGATCTGCTATTTATATTTCTGTAGAACCCCGTTTTCGAGTCACCGAAACCATTGGCATTGTCCCCTTCTTTGATATGGGAACGGTGACAGAATCAGAACTGCCTCAAGTGCATGCCAAATGGTTTAAATCCGTAGGCGCCGGACTTCGGTATTTCGCCTTTTTCGGCCCGCTCCGTTTTGATTTAGCCTTTCCTTTGGATCGGCGTAAAAAATTTGGCCACAATAATACATACATTGACCCCATCCTTCAATTTTATGCAAGCGTAGGACAGACATTTTGATGAAAAAACACCAAAAATATATCAGCTATAGTCTACTTGGATTTTTAGTTCTGATGGGAGCCTTTTTTGCCCTCTTATCGAGCAGCTGGACGCAAAATAAAATCCGCTCAAGGATCATCTCTTCTTTAGCTCGAGAGGGACTCCAAGCGGAAATTCAAAGTGTCGAAGGGTCTTTCGTACCCAATCAAATAACTTTAACAAAGGTCCATATGGACTTGCCAGAAAATGGCAGCCTGTCGATTGAACAGGTAAAAGCCAAAATCTCTCTTCTCTATTTTCTAAAAAATGAGATCCGACTAAGCAAAGTAAAAGTTTTCCACCTTGTTTGGAAAAGCCCAAAAACATCTCAAAACGAAAAGCTTTTTCTCCCTTCTCTGCCCATGGCATTTTCCATTCAATCTCTCAAAGCCTCGGATGTGCATATCGATCAAATGGAGCCTATAGAGCTAGAAGGACGCTTAAAAATAGGAGCGCACCAAAAAGGACTGTTCTTACACTTAAAAGCAAGACGGGAAAACGATCTCTTTAGCATGACCCTACGGGAAAGGAGAAACGGTTTTGCCCGTTGGAACCTTGAACTGGCCATCCAAGACTCTGCTTGGCTCAAACCTGTTTATCAACTGCCTTTGCAAGGTGAGCTGAAACTTCATGCCAGAGGGACAAGGAGCCGCAAAAGAGGCGCTCGAGGCCGGTTCGAAGGAACGGTTCAACTGCAAAGTGACCTCAAAGCTCTTCAACTCCCCTGGACCGTTAAGGGAAGTTTGCAGCGTTCTTTAGAAGGAAATTGGCTGCTTTCTCATCTTTATGCAGAAACCGATCAGATCAAAGCGAGAGCCAGCGCGTCATTAGATCCTCAAGGACAACTTGTAGAGACTTCCGGCCAGTTGGAATCAAAAAATCTTTTCATCCCCTATCTTCAAGGAGAACTGCTAGCCCGCTGGATGCTCAGAAAAGAAGAGGGGGTTTTGCTGGGGAAAACAGTCGCGCAAATCCCCTCTCTTCAAATAGGAAAGTTTTCTTGGGAAAAGATTGAATTGATCGCAGATAGCTTTAATGAAGAGGGTTCGTTTGAACTCAAAGGAGAAGGCTGGGAAAGCAAGGGGCAGTTTGCTTGGACTGATCGATTTCAACTCAAACAAGTTGATCTCAAGGCGCCTCAGCTCAGAGGCCATGGAGATTGGGAGTTTTTTTATGATGGTTCCATGACAGGAATAGGCGAATTAAATATCGACAACCTGCAAATCCTCAAACCGCTCGCGCCGGCGTGGGACCCGTACGGCCAATTAAAACTCAAAACCGTATGGGACTCTCATCAAGTCACTTTGGATATGACCGCCCAGCATCTTTATCTTAAGTCATTTTACTTTGAACATGCAGCGTTATATTCAGATCTGCAAAATCCTCTCGATCAACTGACAGGCATTCTATCGATCGACGTAGAAAAAGGACATTACCGGGATCTCAACATCGATTCAGCTTTAGCAGAAACTGTCATTGGAGGCGAACAATGGCCTTTTAAACTGTTTGCCGAAGGGGTATGGAATCGCGATTTCGAAATGCACTCAGATGGGTTTTGGCATATGGACAAAGAAAAAACCGAAGCCAACATCCGCGATTTGCACGGCCTCTTTTATAGCCACCCCTTTTCTCTACAAGAGCCAGTCGATGTCGCTGTTTCATCCGACCAAGCCCAAGTCAGTCCAACATGGATTGAAATGGACGGAGCCCTCGTCAAAGGAAAATGGTTTACAAAGCCAGATTCTTCAGCTCTTTCTCTTCAACTCGCCGATTTCCCTATCGACTGTCTTTCCATCAATCCTTTAGAGGTGTCTATCGTAGGAAGGTTGAATCTTGAATCAGAAATCACTGAGGTAAATCGGGAGATAGAAGGCTACTTTCAAGCAGCTATTTCGCAAGTAGAAATCTCCCGCCTTGGAGAAACCGAGCCCATTACAGCGCAAGGGAAACTCACTGGGGAACTGAGGAAAAACGAACTTGTTTTACAAGGCGATCTTTCGACAAGAAATGAACCTTTAGCCTCACTGCAAGCAAAATTGCCCATTCAACTGAAAATGAGTCCCTGGCAAATCGATATGCTAAAAGACGCTCCTACTGAAGGGAAATTTCATCTAGACGGACAAATTGAGGATTTTTTGGATTTTTTCAACCTTCGTTCCAACTGGCTTCAAGGAAGATGCATCTCTAATTTTTCTTGGACAAATACTTTGGATCACCTCTCTCTGGACGGGTCTTTGGAATTAACCCAAGGATATTACGAAAACTATCTGACAGCAGCTCAACTCACCGAATTGCGCGTCCAGATCGAAGCTAAAAAAAACGTACTTTATCTTAAATCCCTTACGGCAAAAGACCGAGAACAGACAGGGACGGTTTTTGCAGACGGCGAGCTCCAACTCAATGTAGAGCAAAAATTCCCCTTTCATCTCCACTGTGCCTTTCAAGATTTTCGCTTCATGGATCTCGGATTTGCTTCAGCAAAAGCCAATAGCGCCATCGACATTACAGGAAATCTCGAAGGAGCCTTGGCCCAAGGGGAAGTTCATGTCATTCATAGCGATTTAACGATCCCTGAAAATCTCACGAAAAGGCCTCCCAATCTTGAAGTTATCTACCTAAACGCTCAAAAGCCCGTCCCAGCCCCTCTTCCTTCTGCTGAAAAAAACTATCCTCTGCGCCTAAATATCATCATCGACACCCCAAAACCCGTTCTCATTTCAGGACGAGGATTGCAATCGGAGTGGAAAGGAAATTTTTTTCTTAAAGGGACTCACCTGGACCCTCATCCTACAGGCAACCTTGAACTGCTCGATGGGGAATTTTCTTTTTCGGGAAGATTTTTTAAATTAACCCGAGGCAACCTCACTTTTACCACCGAAGGGCGCCTTACTCCCCGCCTGGATCTTTCCGGCACAACAGAGCAGCAAGGCATCTCCGTGATCGTCAATTTGCAAGGCCCGATCAACAACCCTCAGCTCACCTTCCAATCTGTTCCCCAGCTGCCGCTTAGCGCCATTATTTCCCATCTTCTCTTTGGACAAGACATTTCAGAAATCAACGGTCTTCAAGCCCTTCAATTAGCCACCGCCGTCACAAATATCGCAGGCCAAAGTCCCGACATGCTGGAAAGCACCCGCAAATCTTTAGGCATTGACCGACTTAGCATTGTATCCGAACCTAGTAGTGAGGGAGGCGAAACCATTTCCATTCAAGTCGGCAAATATGTAGCTAAAGGAGTATTGGTCTCTATCAGCCAAAGCGCAGAAAATAGCGCGCCGAATATCAGCATTGAAGTAGATATTGGAAAGGGGTTTTTCTTTGAGGCAGAAACAGATCAGCTACAAGAGCAAGGAAAATTCGGCATTAAGTGGAACAGAAATTATTAAAATATTTTCGTGCTAATTAAAATTCTACCTATTTACAAAAATAGAAGATAGAGATAGACTATACGCGGTGTTTATAAAAAAATAACGAAAACTTTCCAATGGCTTCTCCAATTATTGATCTCGATCGCCCTCACTCCCCTTCTCTAGACTACACAGAAATCGCAGCCTCAGAGACGCTTAGTTTTACAAACGAAATAGAAACTCCTCCGTCTTTACCTTATTCTGTGGATCTTCCTTCCCAATCTGAACCTAAAATACTGACTGGACGACGTCTATTAAAGAGAATTACTCGCCTTGCTAACACAATGATCAAAACAATAGCAGCCACCCAGAGTCATCCAAAAAAGTTAAAAACTGCGCAACATATCCTCTCTTTCGCTAAACAAGGGCTCGCAGCCACAAAAATCATGAAAACCGTATTTACGGTCTCTCACGAAAATCAAGATATCAACTGGAAAGTCAAAGCATACAATTGGGCCAACATGATGCAATCGCTCATCGTTGGCACAATTACACTTGCGCCCCTTGTGAATGCAAAATTTACAGGAGGCAAAGAGATCGTCTCCGTTTGCCGCCTCATTCACTCTGGAGCAAAACTTGCCAATTACTCAAAACCGCCAGGGATAATTTCGCTCGATGTGCAAGAGAAAAAAAACATTTATCTTCTAAAAACCTGCAAAACCATTATATCGATGATCGGAGAGTTGTTTATTTTTATCGGTCTGATTTTCGGAACTGCCTTTCTATCAAAACCTGTTCTTCTCACTCTGGGCTTAGCTGCCGTCGTTCTAGGAGTCGCTAAATCCTTTTACAAACAAACCCGCACTCCTGTTGACGAATTTCCTGTCTTTCCTTAAGATTTCTGCTTCACATTTAACCAAAGGCTATAAATATGAGCAGAGCCGCAGAACTTACCCTTGCCTCTCTTTTTTCTTCTCCTATATCTACTCCTAAAAGAGAGTCAGAAGAAGACATTCTCGCTGGACAGGTCAATGAACTTGTCAAAACAGCGAATTTATCTCACCTCGCAACGTCTAGCGCATCGCTCTCTTCAGAAAGAATCTCAGCGCCAACGAGCGAAGCGTCTGCGGCCGTAGATGTCGCTTCTCAACACTTAAGCAAAGGCGAAATCCAAAACGTAGCCTCAGTTAAAGATTCCATGAGAGAACAAGTAGATCAGTACATCAAGAAAGTCGATGCTTTTGATGATGCATCTATAACAGCGTCCATAGAAAATAAGCCCCTTACTGCGGAAACGGCGATTCGAAAAATCAACATAGCATGGGAAATTCTTCAGCTTGGACTTCAGTTGGAACAGCGCATTTTTCAAAATTTGCATGAGATCAACAACGAATTGACAAGACTCCAAGAAAGACCCAAAGCCATCTTAGCTTTGCAGCAAAAATTCATTAACAAAAAAGAGCTTGTGATCAACGAAGAGGTCAAAGCAGATTTGGCTCATCTGAAAGGTCTAGACATCGATCTCGGGCTCGATGGAGTGGAAAAGGTTTCTGCAGAAAAACTCGAGAGCATTAAAACCGTTCTCGATGGCTATAAGAGCCAAGCCCAATCGGATACGCAAAAGCAGCTCATGAACTATCAGCAGAGAATGCAAGAGCTCGGTTCAATGCAAGATTCCATGAAAATTGTCATCAAGCATCAAACCAATCTGATCGCAACAATTTCTCAAAACATGTCGCGATAGCCGTCATGATGGATCAAGAGATGTTTCAGCAATTTTTGGCTCACGCGCCGAAAAAGCCCTCTTTATCCGAAAAAGAGGCCGAAAGCTTTTACGCTTTCGGCTTCTCTCTCTATGGGGGAGGCTCTTTCCAAGAAGCAGTAGATGTCTTCGAGGTCCTTTGCGTTCAAAGACCACTAGAACATCGCCACTGGTTCGGCCTTGCTTCCTCGCTTCAAGAAAGCGGCGAGTACCAAAAAGCTTTGCCTGCATGGGCTATGGCCGCGATCATCAATGCCGCTGATCCCTATCCCCACTTACACGCTGCTGAATGCTGTTTTTCTCTAAAACAAATGAAAGAAGCAAAAATCGCTCTACAAGCAGCAGTAGCTAGAGCTCAGGATAATACCATCCTACTAGATCAAATCACCTTATTGCAAAAACGATGGGAGGAACTTTCATGACCAAAATATGCAACGAACCCACGCCTCTCTCTTTCGAAGAAGAATGGAAAAAAACTGACATAGAAAACCCAAGAGTTCCCATTTACTCTTCTCTTGAGGAAGAAAGGGAAAAAGTAAAAAAACTCCAACTCACCCAGGTCGTCACTCCGCTTTTCGTTCCACCGGAAAAAAAATTTGCTGAAGCAGGTTCAGTCGCCCCTTCTACTTCCGCAGCCGAAACGCGAGCGCACTTCCACCCCACGCTCCCCTCTCCTGAAATCCACTACGCCAATCCCATCCCGAAGACAATCCAACTTCAAGTCGATGGCATGGAATTTCAGCGACAAAATCTCGACTATTTTGAAAAAGACGTGACAGCCTATCTCGATGAGATGAAAGAGCTTCAAGCAAAGCTGCAAGCGCTCGTCGAAGACGAGATCAAAATAGGAAAAATGGAAGACAAGTGGAGCATTTGGGAGACGATCCTCAACTATTTTACAGCAGCCTCTTCTCTGGTTATCGGCGCTGGCCTCATTGCGGCCAACGGCGATCAAGGCGCCGGCATCAGCCTGATTGCAGCAGGAGGACTCAGCCTCCTCAACCAAATCATGGCCGATACCAACGGATGGGAATCTCTCGTGCAATTTTTTACAAAAAATGAAGAAAAGCAAAAAACCATCGCTAGTCAGATCCAAACAGGCATGTTCCTCGTTTCTATCTCGCTGGCCATTTCCGGTCTCGCTCTTGCGGCCCACAACAATAATCTCGCCGACGCGATTCCCAAAGACAAAGAAAAAATCTTAAAAATCATCACTCTAGCCACCTCGCTCTTAAACGGCGGAACGCAATTCATTAAAGGCGGCATTCAAAAAAGATCATGCAGCATTCAAAAAGATATCATCGATATCAACGGAAAAATGGCTGAGATCAGAAAAATCCTGACTCAATTAGCCTACGACCAGCAAGACTTTTTAAAATACCTCACAGATAACAACAAATCTGTAAAACAAATTATCAAAAGCCTCTCTTAACAACCAAGGAATCACTTATGCCAACATCAGCCATTCCCCCCATCACAGTCGAACCCGCGCAAAACGCTTTCATCGCCCCAGGAAAATCCAATCCCCTGGTCGCAACGCAATTCATTATCCTCGAAATGCTCCGCGTTTTACATGAAGTGACTCTCAACGAACGCAAAAGTCTCGACGCTCAAAGAATCGAGATGATTGATCTAGCCAAAACCCAAGCCTCCGCCAAAGGAAAGCAAGGATGGATTGCAGCCGTCTCCGGAGCCGTCGAGCTCGGAAGCGCCTTCATCCCCATGGCGCCCATCTTCGGCGATCGAAAAGCCGCAAAACCCCTCATCCAAATCACGCAAAAAGTCGTAAGTACCCTCAACAACACCGGAGCCAAATTCGTCGGCACTAAATTTGAAACCAAAGAACTCCTCGCCAGCACCGACTGGAGCCTCGCTTCAAAACGCTACGACAACCTCTCCGAAGAGAGCCGAAACAAAACAAACGCCTCAGAAAACCTAAAACGAGTCGCCGAAGAAGCCAGAGACGTCCCCAGAAGAGCCAGCTCTCCAGCCGCTTAAAGCTCAGCTTTCATTCTCCATTTGGGGCTTTGCCCCAAACCCCATTAAAGGGCTGTCGCCCTTTAAAATCCCCTTGCTTTTGGATTTTTCTATCGAAAAATCTATAGATTCATTTTACAAAACAAATGGGATTTTAAAGGGCGACAGCCCTTTAATGGGGCTTAGGGCGAAGCCCCAATCAAACGCGCTTATTATTCTTCTCGATTGACGCTTTTTGATTGAAAGTGATACATAACAAAATTAGTTTAGAAACTCCATAGCGCGCGATGCTTATTCTTTTAAAGACACATACACTTCGAATTTTGGCGATGATTGGGGAGTATGTTTCTTTGTCTTCGGGGGTATTTGCGGTAGCGATTCGGCGGCCGCCGTCTTGGGCTTTGATCAGAGAGCAATTGTATCATATTGGGGTGATGTCACTTTCGGTGGTGGCGATCACGGGATTTACGACGGGGTTTGTGTTGGCGGCGCAGTCATTTTACCAGTTGGGCTCGAAAGGACTTTCGGGAGTGACGGGCGTGATGGTGGCGAAAGCGATGATTACGGAGTTGGGACCGATCTTAACGGCCTTTATGGTGACGGGAAGGGTGGGATCTGCAATGTGCGCGGAGCTGAGCACGATGAAAGTGACAGAGCAGATTGATGCGTTGAAATCGATGGCGGTCAATCCGAATCGATATCTGATAGCCCCGAGGTTTATCGCAGGGATTTTTATGATGCCGCTCTTGACCCTGTTTAGTATCACGATGGGGATATTTGGCGGGTATTTGATAGCGGTTTATCTATTTCATATGTCTCCTGTGACCTATTTTGATCCGATGAGACTTCATATCACTTTGTTTGATATGGCGTCAGGGTTGATTAAGGCATTTATTTTTGGCGTGCTGCTAGTGACTGTGTGCTGCTATAAGGGGATGAAGGCTTCCGGAGGGGCGGCGGGCGTAGGCAAATCGACAACGCAGAGCGTAGTGACAAGTTACGTGCTTATTTTAATTTCCGATTTTTTGCTGACCATGGCGCTGAATATGATTTACCAAGAGATGAAGAGATTATGATCCGAATCAAAAATCTCTGGAAACGCTATGGCAATCTCGATGTACTCAAGGGATTGGAGCTTGAAGTGAAACAAGGCGAGATTTTAGTCATTTTAGGCCGCTCGGGTGTGGGAAAAAGCGTTTTATTGAAACATATCATTGGAATTGAAAAGCCAGATCAAGGATCTATTGAAGTAAGCGGCGTAATGATCTCTGAATTAAAAAAAAACGATCTTTATCAAGCTGTGAAAAATATGGGGATGCTCTTTCAAGGATCGGCCCTTTTCGATTCCATGACGATCGAGGAAAATACCGCCTTTTATCTACAGCAGCATGGAGACCCTGTCACTGGAAAACCTTTCCCTGCCTCAACGATTCGTCAAAAGGTGGAAGAGGCTTTATCTATGGTCGGGTTAGAGGGAGTTGAAAAAAAAATGCCATCCGATCTATCAGGAGGAATGCGTAAAAGAGCTGGATTGGCTCGGCTCATCGCCTACCGCCCATCTATCTTGCTTTATGATGAACCCACAACAGGACTCGATCCCATTACTGCACAGCAAATCAACGAACTGATCGTCAAAACGCAAAACGAATTGAAAGGCACAAGCATCGTCGTGACGCATGACATCCACTCTGCCCTTTTTATCGCAGACCGCTTGGCTCTCCATCAAGACGGAAAAATCGCCCATCTAGCTGAGCCTAAAGAGTTTATGAAAATCGACAATCCCATCATCCAGTTTATGAAAAAAACGTATACCTCACGCGAGCCGCTATGACAGACCAACTGAAAAACATCCTCATCGGCCTTTTTGTTGTCGCAGCCGTCACAATCATTGTATCGATGATTTTGTTTTTAAAGCCGACAGTGGGAGATGGAAAACAGCACGTCACGGTCCGTTTCACCAACATAGCCGGCATCAACATGGGAACAAGGGTCACTTTTGCAGGTAAACCTGTCGGAGAGGTGGTAGCGATCCAAGAAATAGCTGATGCCAGACAAAAGCCCACCGATGAATCAGGCAGAGTCTATTTCTATGAACTCATTTTAAAAGTCGATTCCTGCGTCAACATCTACAACACCGACGAAGTAGCCATTCGGACGACCGGTCTCATGGGAGAAAAAGCAATAGCCATCCTTCCCAAGGCAGCCGCAGAAGGCATAACGCCGAAAGAAATCACCCATGAAATGGTCTACGCCAATTCTATCGATCCCCTAGAAAACACATTTAATCAAATGACCAAAGTAGCCACAAAAGTCCAAACGGCCGTAGAGCACTGGGACACTTGGTTTGAGCAAAATCAAACCCACGCAACCGAAGCTCTCACATCATTTACCGATTCCATGCAAAGCGCCCACGCTGTCTTAAAAGATCTCAGTGGCGTCACAAAAGAGATCGCAGACGGCCGCGGCACTCTAGGCAGATTCTTAAACACCGATGATCTCTATCTTCGCTTCAGCTCTCTTTTCGGCAAAGCAGAAACCCTCATGAATGATGTAAACCACTATGGCCTCCTCTTCCAATATGATAAGCGCTGGCAGCGGAGCCGAACCAAAAGGGCCAATCTCCTAAAATCCCTCGACTCCCCCAAAGAATTTCAAGAATACTTCTCCACAGAAGTCGATACCATCACCACATCGCTCGGCCGCCTAACAGAACTCCTCGAAAAAGCCCAAGAAACCACAGAGCGAACGAAAATCGTCCAAAGCAAAACTTTTCGCCGCGATTTCGCCTCCCTCCTCCGCCAAGCTCAAAGCCTCACCGACTCAATCAAGCTCTACAACGAAGGGCTCATGACAGAAGAAGCGTTAGAAGAGTGAGCTATCTACAAGTTGATGAAGAATGAAAATTTTACTGTATTTTCAGATGCCCCAACGAAGGGGGATGATCTAAATAGTTGCCATTTATTTTAAAATTACAAGACTAGGAGAGGGGCAGCGTAAGCGTTCAGGGGGAGGCTAATTCGTGCCCGTGCCCCGTGTGCGTGCCCGCATCCTATTACCCATAAGTATTTCTTGTATTCCTTGGCAATTTTTGCTTGCCAAGGAATGCAAGAAATACTTATGGGTAATAGGATGCACACGCACACGGGCACGAATTAGCCCCCCCCTGAACGCTTACTTTTTTTACTGGCACAAAAATTTTTAATCAATAATTAATCGATCGCAAAGTTGCATGTCATTTCCTTCAGCCATCTCTTTTTTGCTCAGTTTCTCCTCAATAGCCTCTAACCTCTCTCCAAATCCCTTTAAGATTTTTTTCAAAATCTTCTTCTTGGGATTCGTGATTGTCTTGTAAAGAGGCGATTTGATCACTTCTCCCAAATAACGCGCTTCAACCAGTTTGACAAGTTGTTCCTCATTGACCCAATCGCGCCGTCCCTCTTTGCTATTAAGGCTGGTTTGTATTGCAGTGAGAAGTCCTAGCTTTTCTTGCAAATGGGTTTCATAATAGAAACAAATTTCTTCTTTATTTTCCTCTCTTTTCATCCTTTCCATCCCGTTTAAAGCACTTCGAAGGGCCAGCCTTTTCCCAGCTTTCTCCAAAAGGTTCATCTTTTCTTCCGTTGTCATCCCTTCTCGAGGAACAAGGATTTTCCAAGAAACAAATAATAGTTCATTCAACATCAAGCTCGAATAATCCTCAGAACCTTCATTATTGACCCTGATTTGACTGATGAAAAATTCTTTAAAATTTTCATGTTTTAAATCTGCAAGCATGCCCGAAACAATCTTTATAAAATCTTCTTTATAAAATCTAAGATTTTGCTGGTACAGCAAGTTCTGCAGCCACACACAGATATATTTCCTATCGTCTTTCGATAAATCTTTAATAAAGTCCAGCTCATTTACGCCCCCGTTCGCACAATTTATCGAAAACGATAGAAGCAAGTGCGGCAATCTTTTTAAAAGTTCTTCATCTCTGAAATTTTGACAAGCTTTCAGAATCCTGTCAGCCTGAACTTGGTCGATGTTGGTACCCAGAATATCCAGTGTCATAAGATGAGTGCACTTTTCCAAATCAAAAGGAAACCTTGCCAATGCTGGATTATTTCTTAGGAAAAGCTTCATAAGGTTTGGGAATTTTAGATTTAGACCATCCGGCAGGCTCTTTAAGGGGTTTTCTGATAGGAAAAGATGGGAAAGATTTGGGAAGTTAAGACCATCTGGCAGCCCCTCTAGGGAGTTACCTATTAGGACAAGACACTCAAGGCTTGGGAGGTTAAAATGATCTGGCAGGCTCTCTAGATGGTTATTTTGTAGGTCAAGCAACCGAAGATTTGGGAGGTTAAAATGATCTGGCAGCCTCTCTAGATGGTTATTTTGTAGGAAAAGCTCCTCAAGCCTTGGGAGGTTAAGAGAATCTGGCAGGCTTGTCAAGCCAAGGTAGCTAAGGTTAAGATTCTTTTCCCCGAAAAAACAACATTCTAAGATTCTTTTAGCTGCAATGATTCGATTATTGTATTCTTTATCTGAAATTTTTTCTTTACACCAATTCATTACATTTTGGTATGTTTTATTAACTAGTAGCGATTGGTCCCCTAGATCTCCCAGAATTCGAGATTCCGTCAATCCTGGGATATCTCTTAAGAAAAGCTCACAAAGTTTTGGGAATTTTAGATTAAGATTATCCGGCAGCCTCTTTAGGGGGTTTTCTGATAGGAAAAGATGGGAAAGATTTGGGAGGTTAAGAGAATCTGGCAGGCTCTCTAGATGGTTATTTTGTAGGTCAAGCAACCAAAGATTTGGGAGGTTAA
>JAJXYX010000051.1 GCA_021780355.1 bacterium
GCAAGTGCTCATAAAGTTGAGGCAAGCCGCTTAGTATCAGTCGTTAAAAATTGAAAAGTCTT
Organism: bacterium; assembly: GCA_021780355.1. GTDB lineage: Bacteria > Chlamydiota > Chlamydiia > Chlamydiales > SM23-39 > SZAS-17. Next base: position 63 of record JAJXYX010000051.1, read on the forward strand.
TATTTTAATTTTTGTTCATCGTAGAATTATTGTTCTATGCAATCTTATGAAGCCATTGTCCAGCAGTTAATCGAAGAGAATCGGCGGCTAAAAGACCGTCTTGACATTGCACTGAACACTATTGAGTTATTGAAAGAGGAAGTTCAGCAACTAAAAGACGAGATTGCAATCCTTAAAGGTCAAAAACCTCGTCCCAAAATTCCCCCAAGCACTTTGGAAGGATCTCACAGTAAAGATAAGCAAAATAACAAAGACAAGCCCTCTAGAGGAAAACATCCTCGCCATGAAAAGACCAAACATCTCGAAATTCACGCCAGAAATCGCATTAAACCCAAATCGATCCCTGAAGGGGCGATCTTTAAGGGGTGTCAGAAATTTACTGTGCAAGATCTCATTCTTCGACCCTACAATACAATATATGAACTCGAGCGGTGGCAGTTGCCTGACGGAACTTATCTAACAGGTAAGTTGCCGCAGAATATTCAAGGACATTACGGTCCACAATTAGTCAGTTATATTTTGCATCAGTACTATGGTTGTCGTGTTACAGAACCCTTGCTTTTTGCACAGCTGAAAGAAATCGGTGTGCTAATTTCTGAGGGACAACTGAGCAATATTTTGATCCAAGGCAAGGGATCCTTCCATCAGGAAAAAAATGAACTGCTACCAGCTGGAATAGCAGCTAATGGACAAGTAAAAGTAGACGATACTGGATCTCGTCATCGAGGGAAAAATGGTTACTCAACGATTATAGGAAACGAATTTTTTACCTACATCATATCGACGACGAGCAAAAGCCGTATAAATTTTCTCCAAATATTACATGGAACTGAGCCTCGATATCTTGTGAATGAAGACACAACAAACTACATAGAGACACTAAAACCCTCGTATTGGTTAGGAGGATACATTTTTCTACAGGGGCGAGATCGATGTATGAATCAAGCAGACTGGGAAAAATTTTTACTCGGACTAAATATCAAGGCCGATGGAGACATAAAGCTTGCAACCGAAGCTGCTTTATTCTCAAATCTGATCGACAACGGAGTACCAAGAAACTTAGGAGTACATGGAGATGATGCGGGCCAGTTCAATGTCTTCGTTCGATCACTATGTTGGGTTCACGAAGAGAGGCATTACCGAAAACTCATTCCCGTCGACGAAACAGCACGTCAAGCAATCGAACAAGTCCGTGGGGAAATATGGGATTTATATAGAGGATTGCAGGAATACAAGCTGGCTCCCTCTGAAAAAATAAAATCATTTTTAGAACAGAGTTTTGACAATTTGTTCTCGAAAAAGAAAACGACTAGCCCTACCCTGAATAATCAGCTAGCAAAAACGTATGCAAAAAAAGACGAACTGTTGAGGGTATTGGAGAGGCCAGAAACACCCCTGCATAATAATGGCACGGAAACCGATGCACGGGAAATGGTGATTAAACGGAAAGTCTCTGGAGGGACACGAAGTGCAGAAGGTCAGAAATGCCGAGACACTTTTGTGAGTCTAAAAAAGACCTGCAGCAAACTTGGGCTCACGTTTTTGGGCTATCTTGAAGACAGAATAACCGGGTTAAATGAAATCCCCAGGTTGTCAGATGTAATCTTCAGCCGTTCAACGAGGCAGTCTGCCGGGCCATAATTAGGCCTATAAAATGAGGTAAAGGGGCCCTATTTTCGGGGATTTTACCTCACCTTTATGAGCACTTGCGCTTTTTGAACATATTTTTCACAAGATGTTAGCATTTTTTTCAACTGCCACCTTTCCACAAAACATCAACCTCACTTAATTAATTTCGCAATAATCTGATTATCAATGATTTATAGATTATAAAAAGCGAAAACCAAAACTAAACACCAACGATTAGTAAAAAAAACGCTAACACTAGTAAAAAACCATTTAAAACAAACGTAAAAAACATTAAAATATAATCAAAAAAAATAAAATATATACAAATAACATGTCCGCTCAAATTGAAAAGCAGAGAAAAGAAAAGGTTAAAAGCGCTGAAAAACCCGCCTTTTCAGCGGCGCCTACAAATAAGGCAGGTTCATGGACCTCTACCTTGCTCACAATAACCCTTTGCGCTATTCCCCTCATTTTGCTAGGGGCTCTTTTTCTTTATCCTACTGAAAAAGAAGAACATAAAACAGACCTTGCTAGTTCTTTGCCCCTTCAGCAAGCAACCCAAAACCCAGATCATGGAAAAGGAACCGAAGTAGTTGTTTCTACTCTCATGGCCCTTGGAGCGGCATTAAGATTGCGCCAAGGCCATGAAATGGTCCCTGGAAATATTTGCCCGATTCATAATGGAACCGATGAAGCAGGGCGAATGATTAAAGAAGCCGTCCAAACTTTTAAGAAAAACACAAAAGCAAAAAAAGCCAAACGCCCGCCAGTAGAGCCGCCGCAGCCGATTACCCCCTCAAAACGCCTTGATATCCTAATCCAAATGCCTGCGAGCACCGCTGTCGACAAAAACCTATTTCAGCATGTTTTAGGAAATTATTGGGGGAAAAATACCGGATTCGAAGGATATAACACGATAAAGATGCTCGATTATTTTATCGCATCGCTCACTCAGCAAATTGAGGCTATAGAAAAAACACAAGAACTTCCTTCTTCCGTTCTACAAAATTATCGCTCGCTACTGCCCCGTTTTTTGGAAGCCCGCCAATTATCAAAGAGTTTTTCCGGTTCCCCCGACATAGAAACTTTTTATTCCGAACTCTCACAAACCCTCGCTAACAAAAAAGAGGGAGAAAGCTGTTTTTTTGCAGGAGGATGGACAAACAGAAAGTATGCTGGAGGGCATGCCATTATTTTTAAAATCACGCTACTCAAAGGAAATAAGTACTCCTTCCAAGTCTTCAACCGCGGAGAAGGCATGCAATATCATGCCTCTATCATGCTTTCAGGAATGGAGCAATATCTCCCCTTTTTCGAAATCACCAACATCTCTCAAGAGAAAATTTTTAACCCAATTTTTTGGTCAGCTCTTCAAGAAATGACAAAACCTTTAAGCGCTCATCAAGGAGAAGAATGGGGCTCGTCGGATCTTTATCAAGGGATACTTCCTTGGTTGAATGGCGCCGTTTCCGACTCTCTCTATCCATCCGAAATGGCCATGGAAAGATTGGCAGTCGGACACTGCAGCTACCTTTCTATCACAGGATTCATCTCAACAGAAATGCCCGAAACGGCGTGGCGCTTCCTCTTCGATCAGCAATTGAAAACACTCTATGACTTTTTTAAGCAAAATCAAGATTTGTTTGCAAAAGACATCCCCCTGCGAAGACATTTCCTAAGCGGAGCTCAAGAATTGGCCCACAAAACAGACGAAGCGTTCAAACAAAAAAAACTTACCCCCGAAGAGATGCATTCTATTCAAACCATCCTTTCAGAAATCTTTGTATCTCTCCGCTCGATCGAACCTTCGGGCGCTTTGCAGCCTGTTTGGGATACAGAAAAGAGAGCAGAGCTTGTAAAAGATTGGAATATTGAAACTTACCAACAAAGCAAAAACACAAAACCAACCGCTTCTTTTCGCCCTCTCAATCCAGCTTCTTTTCAACCTTCCCTACCCCATTTCGCTCAAGATTGCTCTACTTGGCACGATCGCTTTGCCGAAATTAATCGAGAAGAGCGTTTTATCCACACGAAGGAAAGTATTAAAGATTGGGTTCGAAAAATCCCTGCACAGTGGATCCAAACTCCCGAAATCTTTAAGAAGCACCTTACGCCAAAACAAGCAGAAAACACATTAAAGATGCTTTCAGAAATAGCCCAAGATCTTCTTTGGGCCCATGCCAAAATCCATGCGCAAACCTCCGGCCCCTCACCTGCCCAAGACCCTAAGGATCTTTTTACTCTGATCAAGCTTTTGACCCTTGGAGATAAAATAGCTAAAGAATTTCAAGACTCGATAGGAATTGATCTACCAGGACTCTATCAAGCAAATTTCGATCTTCTCTTCGAACAGTCTGGAGGAGTCCTTTTTTTTGATCCCGACCTAGAAGAACAAACCATCCACCTAAAATCTTACTGGAATCAAGCAGACCCTCCCGAAAAGCGAGCCGAAAGAAACTACCTCTCCTTTTTTGGAGTCGAAATAACGCCAGCTTTTGGCGGATCTCGCGAACATTATGCAATCAAACCTAGAGATCGAGAAGATACATACCGCTGGCCTTATCTTACTTGGATTGAAGAGCAGTATTTGCCGCAAAAACAAGTCCAAGAAAACATAGCGCTCGAATTTCCCAAGTACGCCGGTTATTCTCCGAGAAGTTTTGCGCTTGAAACTCTTCGAAATACAAACCTTCTTCCCAAGTCTTACTGGGGGCTCTATGAACTCTCGTGGGCTACAGATATTTTATTCAATTTTCAAAGGAGAACCATTACCCCCGACAAAAGAGAAGAGGGATTTCGTTCAAGACTCAAGGATTTAGATAGAAAAGAAGTCATCCAATGGGATCCTAAATCTGAATACTTAACCATATTCGGACAAGAGCTAGGGCAATCGACAAGTACAGAAGACCCGGAACGAAGAGACCAAGAAGGGATTCGCGTTTCTCCACGTCCCGAAGGGAATCATATCAGCTGGATTCCAGATCCCAATCTCTTCATAGAAGCGGGTCAAGATCAACCCAGCGCGCTACTGGCAGCTTACGGTCACAGAAAAATTCACTCAGAAAATTTTGGTTTCTATCGACTTTTCCATTCTCTAGAAAGACTTCGATTAGGTCCCCACTTGATCCAACAACTTTCTTATCTAACAGGTCAAAAATATAACCTAACTCATATTCAAGACTTGGTTTCTCTTAGTTCCATTCGTGAACTTCAGGCGTTAGAAACGTTGACATATTTCAAATTACACCCTGCTCTTCTATTACATAGAGAATATCAAATATTCTTCTTACATTTAATCTCCCAACCTCCTTTATTAATCGAACAAATCAAAGACCACCCCCCTTTTGCACATGAGCTCGCTTCATTCGTAAAAATGGGCTATCAATTTGCTTTGCAAGTAAATAACAGCCAAATGAGCGAGTTTTTTCTTGATCTCAACCGCTATTTTTCCTCTTGTGTCAAACACGTTCAACAGCAAGAGGACCTTGCATTGGAAATCGACTTTTTAGATACGCGCGAAGAGCTGTTGAAACACATCCAAAAGTTCAACGAGAAACCCGTAGAACAAAGCCCCTATTGGCTTGATCTGGCGCAATTAACGCAGCTTGACTCTTTCAACGAGCAAAAAGCCATCGACTTGCTTTGCGCCTCTATCCATCTCGATATGTATCCTATCCCATCAGACCATCCCTCCTACTCCAAAAGCGAAGAGTTTCGGATGCAACATCATCTCATGCGCATGCAAGGGCCCCTGCACGATCTATTGGAAACAGAAGCTCGAGATCGGATCCTGAATGCCGCTCTCCTCTCCCTCTTCCCAGAAAATACTTCCTCTTTTGTATGGCAGCCCAGCCCCTCATTCCCCCATTTTTGTACAAAAGACGGCCCCTTTTCCATCGACATCACCACAGGCCTAATCTCTCGGATGGATCTCGATGTTACCGCATTGCCCACAAGATTAAAAAAACACCCATTGCTGCAACCCTTCCTTGCAGAAACAGAAAAACTCTTGGTCGATCGGATCAGCGCTTCTGGTTATGAGTGGACGCTTCCCAGCGGACTGAAAATCCGCCTCTTTGAAGAGGGAGATAAGCTTTATATTCAAAAAGAAATGACGCCTGGCGTTTGGGCCGAATACAAACAAAATCCGGAGCAAGATATAAGATGGCTCACCCCACCTCAAGAACTTTTATGGCCCGATCGACTGGTTTGGATTGAACCCCGACGCTCGAAAGATATCCCCCCTCAAACCATTTGGATTACTGATCCCTCTGGCGTCCCCCTCTACCAAATGAATCCCCAAATCGAAGATCGCAGCTCATATCATTTTAACAAACGTTTTTCTAGAGAGACATCTCACATCGCCCCTTCGGGCGAAATATGGACATTAGCCCCCCTCTCCGATGAGAGCATTTTAGGGAAAATCAAAGCAGACGCCTTGCCTTTACAATGGCAAGACGCACAAAAAAAGACCGTTTGCCTAGAACTTAGACGCTATGATCTCGCATTCATCGATCAGGGACAAGGACTGCAAACCAAAAAACTTCCTGGCTTTGTTCTTCAGCCCACATCTCAAAGCTATAGCTCGTTTCCCTCCCCCCTCACTGTACAAAACGGCGAAGAAACGCGCCTTTTATTTCTCAATCCCCTTTACAGAAACTCTAAAAAATTTCAAGAAAGCAAAAAAAGTTTTTTCCAATTTAAACAAGCAGGAGACCAGCTCCTTCCTATCACTTATGAAGATCGTTTTTTTCTCGCCGTTTTCTACCTTCAAGAAAGACAGTATGAAAAAGCTCTCGCAACTCTAGCTCCAGAAAAAAGCCAACTCAGGGCTTATCGACAAGAGGAAAAAGAATTGCTCCATCTCATCATCCAACCTTCTTTAGGCCAGCTAGAAGAAAAAGATTTTTCTCCTAAAAATGTCGCGGTCCGCATGAGGGCTCTTTATATGTTAACGCGAAACGAAATCGATTTCCATGAGCCTTTCAACTTGCCGGAGACTAAAGAAATTCTTTCTCTCATCGAACTTTACATCCAGCACCGAAAAGAAATTCCTGCTCACCTTCGACTCTCTACTCAAGAAGAGAGGTTAATGCTTTCTCATTTCCCTAAACAGTCTCCTTTACTTGAGCAAAAATTAGAGCAGCTAGAAGGCAATCCGGTCAAAGGCCGTTCATTATTAGAACCTATTGCTGATGCTCACAATTGGAATCAATTGACTGAACATGAAATCTGCCTTCTCACTACAAGCCCATTATATTCTATAACATCCAACTCAGAGACCTCCTCTTCTCTTTTACGAAGACAAGGGCTGGCATCAAAAGTTTCCGGCTATCTGGATCTCATACCCCCCCCTTCCTCTACAAAAGAAACCTACCAGCAACTTTATGCTGAGGTTTTTCGAAAAAAACCATCTGAAGAGCTCACTCTACCGCAATTGTCTCAAGCTATTGAGCAAGCCTTAACATTCATTGCCGCAAGCCGCACTCAATTAGAAGAGAGAAAAGCCGCTATTATTCTATTGGCAGCTCTTCAAGACCCTGAGTCGTTTAAAAATCAACCCATCTCATGCCCGAACCATTGGAAAAATCAAAAAAAATTTCAAAACCCTCCCGCCAAAGCTATTGCCAAAACATTAGCTTCTCTTAGACTCCCTATGCCTTATTTTTTGGGAGAGAATTCATTTGCGAGCGAACCTGCTCCAGCTCCACTGCCCTTATGTCCTTCATCGGAACTGCAAGAATTTACTCCTTACGTCCTCTCCCCTCCTCAAGGGATCATCAAACAAGATGGAGCAACCTTATCCACAACATATGAACAGCTAGAGGATCTTTTCGACCAAGGGTCCACCAAAGACCCTTCCATTCGTTCTCATTTAAGTAGTTTAAGCGACAGAATGCGCCGTTTTTCTTCCGAGCCAAGGCCCTCTTACAGCTTGGAAGATGAAGAGGCTTTTCTCAATTGGAAAAACCAAACGGCCGCTTCGATTGATTTGCTTGAAAGAGAGGTGGAGCAAGAACGAATCGAACTGCTTTTCATGGCAAATAAGCCATTAGCCAACCCCCTAGACCAACACATCCGAACCACGAGAATTTCAAGCGGGTATGAAAACCCACTTTATCTGCAGGATTTACTCCTCTTTTTTGTCCGTTCCGATCCCGCTTTTCTAGCCCAAAGAAACCCCGCTCTTAGCTGTGAAGAAGCCGAGGAAATTCTACAAAAAACCCACCACTTCCTCATTCGGGCAACACATCTACAGCATCTCAAACGCCTATCCCAGAGTTTTCAACTCCTTTCTGCTTCAAGTTCGCCTCAAGAAACTTCTCTCGCTCTTGAAGAAATCATAACCATAGCAACCATGCAAAGAAATTATCCGACCCAAAAACATCCAGATTATCTCGTTTTTGAACTGAATATGAATTTGCTCCTCTGGAAAGAACAAATCATCAATCTCGAAAAATTACAACAAGACGGCTTAGCCCTAGAAATGATCATGGGCGGGGGCAAAACATCTGTTCTTCTTCCTCTGCATGCTCTAAAAAAAGCCGACGGCCAAACTCTTTCTTTGCTCGTCATGCCCGAAGCTCTCATTCCTTCCATGGCCGACACTCTGCGTTCTACACTCCTTCCACTGCGGAAAGAACTGGAGATCATTGACATCGACCGAAATACTCCTCTTGGCCGCAAAGAACTCACCAGACTCTATGATCGACTTTCTTATGCAGTAACAGATCGAAAGATCGTAGTGATGAGTTCCTCCTCCTTGCAAAGCCTGCTGTTGCATAGCGTTGAAGCCGCCCTCAAAAGCAATCAGGGCACAAAAGAAATCGATCTTTTTCAAAAGATTTTTCTCTTGATGCATAAATCAGGCTCGCTAACCATGGATGAGATGGATAGTTTGCTCGATGTTTTGCGGGCCCATCAATTTACTCAAGGGGAAAAAGAACCCATTCATCAAGATCTTCTCGATGCAGGAGCCCATATCTATCATCTCTTGATCAACGATGATGATCTCAAAGGAATGATCCAATGGAATTTCTTACCAGATCTCCCTGGATTATCCCCACTCACCGAAGAATCTTTCAAAACGCTGCTCCCTCGTCTTATCGATAAGCTCTTAGATCCCAAACTAGCTCCCGACAAAGAATCAGCCAAGTTTTTGGCTGGACTTAACGAAAAAGAAAAACTTCTTCTGATCTCTTATTTAAAAGGGAGTCCTGATCTTGAGGCCATTGATTGTTATGAACGGATTGTTTCAACAAGAGTAAAAAATCTTTTAGCCATTTGGAAAGAAGAGCTGACCTCTGTGTTTTTATTAACAGCGAAAAAACGTGTAGATGAACACTATGGCGAAGATCTTGATGGGAAAGATCTCGAAAATCCTATGGCCATTCCCTATCACGGCGCCGAAACCCCTATCACAGGAGCGCAATTCGGAACCGATCTTGAAATTGAAAACTATACGATCAACCAACATCTAGCCAAAGGCGTTCAGCTTTCTACCATCCAAGCGGAAATTAAACAAATTCAAGAAGATGTCTGGAAAGAAATCGGAGGGGAAGCTCACCTCGATATCCAAAATACTCCCTCTTACGCTCGGTTTCTTCGTTTAACAAGAGGGCGAAGAGATCTTGAATTATTTAACATGCGCCCTTGCGATATTGATCTCATTTTACATCACGTGAATAAAACTCCCTCTCTAAGACTCGAACTCATTCGACGACACATCTTGCCTCTTCTCAAAACCTATCCAGGCTCCCTAAAAACGAATGCCCACGTATTCGGCGCATTAGTTCCCGGCAAAGTGGGATTTAGCGGAACTCTCGGCAGCGCCCGCTCCTATCCCAACGCTTTTACCCATTTGGAATTTTCTTCCACGGAAGAAAAGACATTAAAACTCCTTTGGGATCATCAAACGCCTGTCGCCGCAATCCCTCATGGCGCTTCTCTCCAGGATCAAGTAGAAAAAATCTATACGACCCATCGAGGCTCTCTTGCAGATCTCGGAGGAATTTTTCGAGGAACTTCATCGGAAGAAGTAGCTCGAACCATTATGCAACTTCCATTCTGGAAAAATACAAAAATCCAAGGAATCGTTTTCTATGATAGCGAAGGAAAACGCCAGATTCTTTTAAAAGAAACCCTGGATATCATCCTTTTTGAACAATCAGGCCTATCAAAAGAAGAGATCATCGCTTATTGGTCGCAAAAATATACAACGGGCTCCGACATTCCACTAGCGGCGGACATGACCACAACCGTCACAATCGGCGAACACACAGCCATGAGGGATCTGCTTCAAGCTGTATGGAGAAATCGCAAACTGCACCGAGGTCAGAGAATTTCTTTTAACGTTCTTGAAGAAGATGAAAAACTGATACGAGAAAAACTGAACAAAGCTGGCTATCAGCCTCAAGAAAGGCTCTCTTTAGCAGACGTTTTCTTTTACGTAAAATATCATGAAGCGCAGCGCCAGGGAGATTATAATCTGCGAGGTCTCCGCTTTAACATCAAAAACATACTCATCAAACACCTTTTACAAAAATATTGGACGACAGACAATCCTCAATCATTCAAAAAACCTCTCCAAGAAATGTTCAGCGAAGACAAACCCAAGGAACCTTATTTACAATATGGATCCATCTCCGAAACCGTCTCCGGAGAAGAAATTGGACATAGAGAAATCGTGCAGATGAAAAAAACGGCCGCTTTTCAACTCTTCTCATATGAAGAACAAAAAGAAATTGAGGGTGAATGGAATGAAATTCTCAACCAAACCAAACCTCATCTTCCCAATGAAGCGCCTTCACATCTGCATTATGGAACTCAAACAAGCGTCGAAATGAAGGCCGAACAAAAGAAAGAACAAAAAACAGAAGAAAAGACAGAGCAAAAAACAGAAATGGCCGCTGAATTTCAAACGCCCAATATCTGGGTTAGCCCCAGATCTATTTTTCTATGGAAAAAACCAAATCTCTTCACAAGAAAATATTTCATTCCTGGATCCACTTGGTCCCTCCCCCCCAACTCTCTCGTTGTCCCAGATTTTGAGCGAGTCAAACTAGTCGGGGGCAGAGAAACTCTCATAGGATTTGATCATTCTGAAGAAAATGACTGCGATCCTTTCGCCTTCAAACAATTTTGGGGAGCAAGGCCCGAGCACCCCCGGGACCATCTCGATATTGAGGGTCCCGACCTATTAGCAGACATGGGAATCCGCCCCTTACAGTTTGTTGAAGGGGAAAAGGATCTGCTCGTGACCTTAAATGCAGACCCTTATGAAAAAATCAAAACCGTTCTCCTGATTCAAGATCGGGAAACCCAAAAACTCAAAGCGGTTCTCCTCAATCCTTGGGATACGCTTATGTTCAAGCGTTTGCTAGAGCAAGATCGAATGACCCCGCAAGAGAGCCCTAGAGAAGTTAGGCTGGCTCTTTATCGTTTTGATCTAGGGTTTATTTCCCAAGGATCTGATCCTATCGATCCATCAGTGGAACATACACCCGAATTCATCCAATTGAGAGAAAAAACAAAACATTTTAATGAAAAGACAAAACCTGTTTGGATCCAATACAAAGAACAATTTTACGCCAATATCCTACCAGTAGTTCTTGCCATAACCGGCGGGTTGATCTCTTGCTTCGCTGTAGATTTTACCTTGGGAAAAAGCGTTAAAGCATTAAAAAGTGTTCGAGAAACCAAACTCAATACCTTGATTCCTTCACCCGCGATATACCCAACGTGATTCAAAATTTGGCCTCTAGGCGGGATTGAAAGCTGCCAAAAATCGATTCTTACAAAGGGGGGTAGTATTAAATCGGTTCATCCGGCTAATTGGTACCTCTGCTCATGAAGGTGGTAAAGTCGGAGCTTGAAGTACTCCATGTCCCTGTAGCCATATGCCTGCCTTTTCAGAGTTTTAATTTTATTGTTGATGCCCT
>JAJXYX010000047.1 GCA_021780355.1 bacterium
ATGATCGATCGCCTCGATCGATCATCAAACGCAAGTGATCAACTGGAAACGCGAAGCGTTGGAAGGCGATAGGGACTTAAATCCAAAGAAACTGAAAAGTCGAAGAAAACTATAAACTATAGGGGGCTCTGCCCCAAACCCCGTTAAAGGACGAGTCCTTTAAAATCCTTTTGTTTTTTTTGTAAATTATTTTAGCGATAGCGGTTGGAATTGATTGAGAAACGGTGTATCGTATTTTAGTCGCATGCGGGGAATTGATTTTGGTAGATCACGAAATTCACCGAAGGCAGCGATCTCCCGCCTATACATTATGTATATAGTGCTTCTGGTTGAAAGGCGCCCAATCTTTTCGTTTTAACCATTCACTTTTTCAACTATTTTGGCAGGATCCTAGAATCTTCGAATAGTAACTCTGCCAAAATGTAAGCGTTCAGGGGGAAGCTAATTCGTGCCCGTGCCCATGTGCGTGCCCGTGCCCGATCGGGGAAGCCCCTTGCTCCCCCCATCGGGCACGAATTAGCTTCCCCCTGAACGCTTACGCCAAAATAGTTGAAAAATTGAACCGTTAAAACAAAAATCTTGGGCGCCTTTCAACCGAAAGCACTATATAAGCCGATTCTTCAGCTGTGTTCGCTGTAAGGCAGATTGTTTGGCAGACTTTGTGCTTTAGTCGCTATCTTAGCGGTGTTTTTTAGAAAGCTTAAGTTCAGGCTTTGTTGCGTCTATAATTTTTATTTGGTAGGGTCCCTTTTCTTTAAGGAAATTGAGGTCGACTCCCATGAAATTCCTCTCCAAGATTTTGCTCATGATGCTCATCATCACGACATGCAATGCGTCTTTGCATCCTTTTGCAGACACTTTTCAGAGGATTTCTTATGGCCCCGTCTTTGTTCCTGAGCCTTCGAGACTTTGTTATGATGATGTGGTGCGACTACTTAACCTCATCGAGTCGGATGCTTTTGAAGAAGTTTGTTCGCTTGAAGATGTAGAGAGGATCAACCAACTGCTTTCTTTTCTCGCTTTGGAGGGCGCTGATGAAGAACAAAAACCGTATGTGCAAGCATCAGTAGCGGCTCTTCTTCCTCAAAAAATGGATGTTCAAGGAAGTTTTGCTGACAAAGTAGAGCTTGCTCTCTGTGTAGAATCCTGCAGAGATATTGTGCTCTGCAAAAGTTGGTTTAAAAAACAATGGGATCAGACACGAAAATTTGTCAAAGAGCATAAAAAAGAAATTATCATAGGGGTGGTGATTGTCGTTGTTGTCATTGTGGTCGTTGTGGCAGCGGTTGCTATTTCTTCGAGTGCTGCTGGGGGAGTAGCTGCCGGAGGCGGCGCCCTAGCAGGCGCTTTGGATGCGGGTTCTTCTGATCCCAAAATAGAACCAATTCATCGAGAATTTTTCCCTTCCGCTTTGGAAAAGGAGATTGAAGCCTTTAAAAAAGACGTCGCTCAAGAGCAGCTTGCTATGTCCGATTTTTCATCGATCGCGGTGGAGGAAAATGGAAGGATTACCGGATCTCTTTTTGCACATAAAGCTGTTGATCGTTTGGCCGTTCAAGCTCAAGAAAACCCTCTCTTGTATGATGAGATGCAAAACTACCATTCTTTTGGGCAGTATCCGACGCCTGGATGGACAAATGGGGTTGATTCTTGTCCTCACAGCCTAGTAGATCGGGCCTTTTCTATAAACAATACCCCATGGTTAGGGGATGCAAGCGATGTGAATGATCTCTGTTATAGAGCTCGAGGGAACTGGGCTCTTTCTTCAGGACTTTACCCTGAAGCTGCTGCAGAGTTTGAAAGAGCGATCGAAAGAAATCCGCATCAGGCTGATCTATATTTGAAAAGGGGGGTTGCTCATTTTGAAATGGGAAATTATGAACAATCTATCGCTGATTATCATCAATTCGTTGAAAAGAAAGCAGAGCCCTTCTCGGCAACAGATTTTAGTCTAGGTTTTGCTAAAGGCGTTCCAAAGGGCGCTTATGATTCAGGGGAAGGGGTTCTTTTATTCCTTGCTGACTTTGTGGCTCATCCGATTCAAACTTCCAAGCAGGTAGTCGACTCATTAGGTCAACTAGTAACTCTGGTTAAAAATGATGAATTCGGCGTGGTAGCTGAAGCTCTTTCTCCGGAATTACATCAGCTTGTAACCCAGTGGGATACTTTGCCTTCTGAAACAAGGGGAGAGTTAGCAGGGTATGCAGTGGGCAAACTAGGAGCAGATTTTCTCGCTCCCGGAGCGATCGCTAAAGTGGCAAGTAAAAGTGTAAACAGTGCGAAGGAATTGGCAGCAGTTTGTAAAAATCTTCAAACAGCCCAAGAAATTCTTATTCTTGAGACTGCAACTGGGATTGGAATCCCAGCACAAGTTTCTGAAATAGTTACGATGGGCAAAAAAACAGCAACGCTCGGAGAGGAGCTTGGGTTTACTGTTCAAGAGATTGGTGAGTTGCAAAAAGCTAGGAAGTTAGAGACTGCAGTTGCCAACGCTTGCGAACATTTAACGCCTTCTGGACAAAAATCTTTTGAGTTGTTTGATAGAGCCCAAGAATTTTTAAAACCGTATAAAGAATTTATGTCTGAATCTCAGGCGAGAGAGCTTATCCATCAGACTGGTGTGAAAACTTTTCCTAGGCCAAAAGGGGTTCCAGAAAATTTTAAAATTAGAGTTTCAGACAAAGGAGCGGGGATGGAATATGTGCATCCAACAAATAACCATCTTCGGATAAGGGTTATGCCGGGAAAACCTCACAGTCCGTTGCCTCATCAACAAAAACCATACGTAATTCAAATGAAAGAAGGAAAAGCTTTTGATAAATTTGGTAACCTTGTTGCTAAAAACGTTCCGGAGGCTCATATTCCACTAGATGAATTTGTTTATAGGAATTGATAAATTTTATGCTAACCAGTGAAGCAAAAAAACAAATATTAATGAGTGTTTTAGAAACTATAAGGGGTATTTCTGATAAGAAATATCAAGAAAGAGTGTGGATTCGCGGAGAAGGCCCTGAAGTTGATGACTTTGATGAAACTTGCTGTAATTTTTTTGGCGACGGAGAGCCGCTGTTAGAATCTTATAAAGATTTTGGATTGACGGAATCTCAATATTTTGTGTTAGAAAAATTTAGAGATAAATTTAGATCTTTTTCTGATGGTCATTATCACCCTCTCGAGTTCATAGAGACGCCTGAATGGGCAGAGATCATGAATTTGGCTAAAGAGGTATTGAAGTTATTTAACTATCCAAGACAAATAGATAATCAGATGTTGGCTGGTTTTATTAAAAATGCGAAAAAATTTTGTGCTATGGCCGCTCAAGAAAAAATGCAGATATGTGCTGAAGAATTTAAATGCGAGGATCTCTATCAGTCGATTTTTGAAATGCTTGCTGAAGACTGTATCTTAAAAGATCGTAATAATATAGGAATTACAGAAGATAAATTCAAATTGTTGAAGAATTTAAGCAGAGTTTTAAGAAATTTTGTAGATAAATATGAAATCGATTCTGCGAAAAAAATTACTAAGAAGCTTATGGATGTTCCTGAATGGCGAGAAATCAATCACATGTCACAAATGGTTGTTCAGGCTTTTGATCTTGAAAATAAGGAATATAATGATTTCGGTTGATAGGCGGCTAAGATTGTTTTCGTAAGCGTTCAGAGGGAGAGGCTAATTCGTGCCCGTGCCCGGTGGGGCAGCGGGGGCTTCCCCCGACGGTTTATAAAAGGGCGTGAACTCTTGATACGGATTGTTACTATGCTAATAAAGATGGCGCGTGCGGGGGAGGTAGTCGGAGGAAGCCCCCTGCTACCCCCATCGGGCACGGGCACGAATTAGCTTCCCCCTGAACGCTTACGATATGTCGAGATGAATGCAAAAGCTATTTATGATACGGACTTTTTCTCTCGATCTCGTAGGCGCGGTAGAGTTGTTCGAGGAGGATGAGGCGGGTCATTTGGTGAGTGAAGGTGAGGGGAGAGAGGCTCCATCGCCATTTGGCTTTTGCGAGAATTGCTGGGGGCAGGCCAGGCGCGCCTCCGATGACGAAGGCGAGACGCGAACCTGCTTGGACGAGTTTTTGACTTAGCGCTTCGCTGGAGAGCAGTAAGCCTTGGACGTCGAGGGCGATGAGGTGGGGTTCGGCCGAGGTTTGTTTGATGAGCTCTGCGTCATCGGAGACGAGGATCCATTGAATTTGGATCCGTCCCTGCAAGCGTTTCTCATATTCGCTGAGAGCGGCATTCAGCCAAGTTTCTTTTGATTTACCGATCGTGTAAATGTGCGCTTTTATCATTGGTTTTAAAGTTTTTTGTCTATAGTCTGTAGATGAGGTGTCTTTTTATGGAACATGTTTTTCATTTGCATTGGGGTCTTCATGCTTTGTTGAAAGTACTTCGCGACCATTCGTTCGAAACGGTACTCGACATTGGCTCAGGGGCAGGGGAGCACGCCCGTTTTCTTCGATTATTTGGGAAAAAGGTATCTACATGCAATCTTTTTCCGCCGGCTGATTGGATAGGAGATTTTTTGACGGCGCCTATTGAAGGCTCTTTTGATCTGATTTGGTGCAGCCATGCTCTGGAGCATCAAAGAAATCCAGGCCTTTTTCTAGATAAGATCTATCGATTGCTCCGCCCTGATGGAGTATTGGCCCTTTGTTTGCCGCATCATCCAAAAGCAAGGCTGGTTCCAGGACATTTGAGCACATGGAGTTTAGCTTTGGCCTGCCAGCATCTGGTGTATGCGGGATTTGATTGTAAAAACATCTCAGCCTTTTCTTCGTACGAACTGAGCCTGATTGTGCAAAAATCCAATGGAGGGCCTAAAGCAGTGGCGACTGAACCTTCTTGGCAAGAAGTGAAAGCCTATTTGCCTTCCTGCTTGGAAGTGGGATCTGAACATGAACCTTCTCTCCTCAATTGGAATGAGGTGTTTCATTATCCTTTGAAAGGTTTAGAGTCGGATTGTCAGATTAAGATAGAATCGAAAAACCTAGATTTGTATCCTTTGCTTCGTCCCTCTCTGTCGCTGGAAGGGAAAGCATTGACTGAAGGATTGAACCTTTGACTCCGATTGTTGCCTTTTTTTATTGGGATCCTCGCCCTGAAATTTTTGTCTTGCCGATCGTCCATTGGCCGATCCTTTGGTACGGCGTTTTTTTTGCTTTGGGTTTTGCCGTTGGTTTTTCTCTTTTTTATTCTCTTCTCGTTAGGCTCATGCAAAAAATGTCCGATGAGCCTTTGGCCGACGTGAAAAAAAGGGCGATGTGGCTTGCGGATCGATTAACGATCTATATCATTACCGCCACGGTAATCGGCGCGAGGGTGGGCCATTTTTTGTTTTATGAGAGCCCGTCTCAGTATTTATCCCATCCTTTAGAGATTTTCCTTGTATGGAAGGGCGGGTTGGCCAGCCATGGAGCTGCGATAGGGATAGTCCTTGGCGTCATCCTATTTGCCCGCCGCTACAAGGCGCTGCTCGGCGGTTTGACCTGGCTTCGCCTGTTAGATCTCATTTGCGTTCCGACGGCTTTTGCCGGCGCTTGTATTCGGCTTGGCAATTTTTGCAATCAAGAAATTTTAGGCACCCCTGCAAGCGTGCCTTGGGCCGTTATTTTTGGCCATCCGATGGATCATAGCGCCCCCGTTGCAAGGCATCCCGTCCAGCTTTATGAAGCTTGTTTATATTTGCTCGTATTCGCCCTTCTTTGGCGCTTGACGTACGCGCCAAAATGGTTTTTGACAAAAGGGCGATTGATCGGTCTTTTTTTAATCCTAGTTTTCGGAGGGCGCTTTTTACTTGAATTTGTCAAAGTGGAGCAAAGCCTTCTGGTAGAAAAATCTTTTCTTACCATGGGCCAATGGCTGAGCATCCTTCCTGTTGCTGCGGGCTTAGCTCTTCTCCTCCTTTCATCTTTCAAAAAATCAGGCTTCCGGTATTCATAAATTCCCCCTTCGATTATAGTTAAAGAGGTCTTAAAGCAGTCAAAAAATATTTAACTTATCCCCTTAGATGAAAGGGATTCCAAAGGGCGAAGCCCTTTGGTGGGTTGTTAAGGGCGAAGCCCTTAAAAAAGCTGCAGAAACATTTTATGGATTCATTTTCACCGGAGGTATTTCGTGAACAAAATCACTATTGCTGGACATTTGGGCGCTGATCCCGAGGTTCGTTTTACGTCGACTGGAAAAAAAGTGACGACGCTTCGGGTGGCAACGCGCACTCGAAAAGGATCGCAGGATGATACGATTTGGTGGAAAGTGACGATTTGGGATGATCAATTCGATAAGATGATTCCCCATTTTAAAAAAGGCAGCGCAGCGATTGTGTATGGAGAAGTGCTGAAGCCTGAAATTTTTCAAGACCGCGAAGGCAAACCGCAGATTTCTTTAGAGATTCGTGCGATCGATTTGCAATTCAGCCCATTCGGCAAACCGGAAGGCTCTCGTTCTGGTCCTGCTGAGCAGCATACAGGTCCTGCGGCTCCGTTTGGAATGCCTCATGAAGCTCCGGCAAATCCTTATATGGGAGGCTATTCTCAGTCAGCGGATCCTTATGCAAAGTCGGCGCCGGTCGGCGTGCCCCAAGGACAGGGACATAGTTTTGACGACGAGGTTCCATTTTGAAGAGTTCGATTGCCCCGTTTCATCAAAGAGAGTCTGCTGACGTACTGATCGTTCCCGTTTGGGAAGGAGTTTCCTTGGGCAAGACCCCAGGTTTGGAGAGGGCAGCTCGAGCTTTGGCTGCGACGGGCGATTTCAAGGGTAAACTAGGTGAGACCTATTTTTTGTATCCAGAAGATGCTGTTGAGCCAAGATGGCTTTTGGTGGGCCTTGGAAAAGAGGAGAAGGTAACGGCGGAATCTTTAAGACGATCTTACGCAGCAGCTGCTCGGGAGGTCCAAGGAAAACAGGGAAAGACGGCGAACGTTTTGCCTGCCCGCACAAAGAAACTTTCTCATGAAGAAGCTTTCAAAGCCTCTGCAGAAGGGCTTTTGTTAACAAATTATGCTTTCACTCGTCTGAAAGCTGATTCAGTGAAAGAGAATCCTTCCGTGCTCTTGGAAAAAATCGTGTTTTTGGATGCAAAAGCCTCCGATGAGGCTTTGCTGAGCAAACTCGAAACGATTGCCTCAGGCGTTCATTTTGTCCGCGATTTGGTCAATAGCAACGCCGACGACAAAACGGCGCCGGTGCTCGCAAAAATGGCCAAGGAATTCGAGAGAGAACACCCTCGGATCCAAACGACGATTTTGGATAAGAAGAAGCTCGAACAAGAAAAAATGGGGCTTTTGCTAGCGGTCAATCGAGGATCTTCCCACGAGCCTTGCCTCATTATCTCTTCTTACAAAGGAGATCCCGAGTCGAAAGAGCACGTGGTGCTCGTCGGAAAAGGGATGAGCTATGATACAGGCGGACTGAACTTAAAAGTAGGCGACGGCATGCTCACAATGAAGTGCGATATGTCGGGAGCGGCTACTGTGCTGGGCACTGTCAAAACGGCGGCGGCTTTGGATTTGAAGGTCAATGTGACGGCCGTCGCGCCGATCGCTGAAAATTGCATCGACGCCCATAGCTATAAGCCGGGCGATGTGTACCATTCCCATTCAGGAAAGACGGTGGAGATCACCAATACGGATGCGGAGGGGAGATTGATTTTAGCGGATGCGATGAGTTATGCGGTTGAGCATTTACATCCTAGCTGCATGATCGACGTTGCGAGCTTAACGGGCGCGATCGTGATTGCTTTGGGAGAAGAGATCGCAGGGCTTTTTGCAGCGGACGATGTTTTGTCTAAAGAACTGATGAGCGCCTCTTCGGCGGTCGGCGAGCTTCTTTGGGCTATGCCCGTGCATGACGATTACCGCGAGTCGATGAAGTCGGAGATTGCCGATCTGATCAATAGCGGCTCTCGAGATGGCAGCTCGATTAAAGCGGCCCTTTTTCTGCAGGAATTTGTCAAAGATGTACCCTGGGCCCATATTGACTTTGCAGGAACTTGCTATTTGTCTAAACCCAAACATTATTACACGACGAAAGCATCTGGATTCGGCGTTCGATTACTCATTGAATTTTTAGAACAAAAAGCGGGTCGGACGTCTTGATGGAGTGGGTAGTTGGCCGGCCTCAGAGACTGATCGATTTTCTTAAAACTAAAGCGGCGGAGGGCTTTTCTGTCAAAGCGATTCGCCGCGCTCTGGATGTCAATGCCTGCAGGGTCAATGGCAGGGTCGAGAGGTTTGCCTCCAAAGGACTTTTTTCGGGAGACCGGGTCTCATTTACAGCCCCCCTTGTAGAAAAAAAAGAGATACAACCTCTTTCTGTTCTTTTTGAAGATGAGTATGTAAAGGTGCTCGACAAGCCCTCTGGCTGGGTATGCGAAGATGCCGCTTTGCGCAGAGCTTTAGGTCCTCGCCATTGGCTGATCCACCGATTAGATAAAGATACGTCAGGCCTTTTGCTTGTCGCTAAAATGCCCGAGGTGAAAGAGCTTTTTATCTCTCTTTTTGAAGAAAAGGCTGTTTCTAAGCTCTATTTGGCTTTGGCCGATGGCGTTTGCAGAGAGGCAAGTGTACGCCAAGAAAGTTGGTTGATTAGAAAAAAAACGTTTGCAGGGCAAACGATTTGGGGCTCTTCGTCTTCTCGAAAAAATACTAGAGGTGCGCTCTATGCTTCTACGCATATAGAAACGGTGGCAAGAGGGTCTCAAGCTACCCTATTTGCTTGCCGTCCTATCACTGGGCGCACGCATCAAATCCGCGTGCATCTGGCCGAGCTAAACCATCCTATTTTAATGGATCGGCAGTATGCTGAGAGGTTCCGCTCTCCCCATACGTTTGCAAGGACTCTTCTTCATGCTTTTCGCTTATCATTTATCCATCCGATCACGCAAGAAAAAATCGACCTTTGCGCTCCATTACCTCGGGATATGCTGAGTGCTATCCGTCTCGTGGGCATCTCGTCTGGACATGTGAGTCAGTTTCTTGCCGAACAAGGTCAGAAAGAGGGCGGGGATGGAGGCGATGATGATGAAGAGAGCGAAGAAGTGGGAAAGCTTTTCTTCTCTTTCCATGAATCCGGCGAGCACTCCTCCAAGATAAAAAGCAAATCCCACGCATACGTACCAAAAGCCCATTAAAAGACCCGTGAACTTTCGAGGCGCAAGCAGGCTCACCATCGAAAGTCCAATAGGCGCTAACAGCATTTCTCCAATCGCAATGAGAAAATAAGCTCCGATGATATAGCTGGAGCTGATCGATGCCGTCTTTGCACCTGGAGCTATGTTTTTACAGGCGATCATCATCAGAGAAAATGCGGCAGCCATAAAAAGAAAGCTCAAGATCGTTTTGGTAGAGACAGAAGGATCTTTATGTCTTTTTTGCAGCCAAGAATAGATCGAGGCTAAAAGGGGAGCGAGCAAGATGAGAAAAAAGCTTTCGCTCGAAAGAAAAACGCCTTCAGGGATTTCGTATCCGCCGACTTGTTTGTTCATGAAATCATGAACAAAAATAGACATGGATGAAAAAGCTTGATTGTAAGTGGTCCAAAAGAAAATAGAAAGAAGGCAAAAAATGATGACAATAAAAATTCTGCGGCGGTCTGGTTTTGTTAATGGAATTTTATCAGTTCGGGATTGTTTTTGCATTGTCTGAAAAGCTTGATAATCTTTTTTGTGATAATGAAAATACCAGGCAATGGGGAGGATGCCGAGGATTTGAACGATCGCTGCGACAAGAAAGGCGACATGCCAACTCACTTCCTTGGCGATAATGCCCAAAGAAAACATGGCGAGAAAAACGCCGATGTTGATCGAGCCGTAGTAAATGGAAAATCCTGCTTGGCGCAAATGTTCTTTATCGCGGTAGAGATGTCCTAATACGACGAGAAGGCTAGGTGTGAAAAGGCCAAATCCTGCAGCGATAATCACCAAACCGAGATAAAACATCGATAAGAGGCCTGAGGCTAAGCAAAAACATCCGATTGCATTCACCAATGCCCCGATAAGGATCGACATGCGGTAATTCCATCGGTCGGCCACCCATCCTCCAACAAGGGGAAGGAAGGCGGCGCAGCCCGTGAAGATTCCGTAAATGTGAGTGGCTTTTACATTGGAAAACTGGTAGTATTCAATAAGGTATAAAACAAGAAGGTTTCCAACTCCCCAAAAAGCAAAGCGTTCGCATAATTCGGTTAAGGCCAAAACCCATAAACCTTTAGGATGTTGGGAAAGCGATGTGTCTTTGGGCATAGTTTTGTTCCTCTCTATAATTTTTTATGTATAAGAAAGAATCTTTTTGTTCGATACTTATTATCAAAATGTCCTCTTTGGGCGACATTATTCAGGCTTTTCATGTTTTAGATTATTTGCGCTCTGCCTTTCCTGAAGCGGCGATTGATTGGGTCACGGAAGAGGCTTTTGTCCCTTTAGTTTCTGCTCACCCCTATGTGCGCAACGCTTTGTCTATTAATCTAAAAGAGATGAAGAAAGGATGGCGCTCCCCATTTGCTTGGAAGAAAATGTTTCGCTTTTTATTCCAGATGCGCAGCGTCCCTTATGATGTTCTTTTTGATTTGCAGGGCAATTGCAAATCGGGCGTAGTCACCTTGTTTTCCCGCGCTAAAAAAAAAGTGGGGTTTGGCTGCCGCTCCGTCCGTGAAAAACCCAACGTCCTCTTTACGAACTATCGGTTCAATGTATCGAAACGTATGAATATCCGAGAGCAATATCTTGAGCTTGTCCAAGCATTTTTTCGAAAAGAGGCTCACCCTCTCCAAAGCCAAGGAATCCAGTTGACCGTCTCTTCAGCCCAGCAGCTTCAAATTCAACAGATTTTTCTCCACCCCTCTCTACAAACCTCCCTCAAGATGATGGTCTGTCCAGGCTCTCAGTGGATCAACAAGCAAATCCCACTTCCAACCCTTTCTCAATTTCTCCGCCTAGTTCAAAGCAAGCTTCCCATCTCTTTTCTTCTCGTCTGGGGCTCTGATGCAGAAAAGCTCTACTGCGAGCAAATCCACGCCCAATTTCCTCTCTCAAGTCTCATCTTAGAAAAGCTTCCCATCACCGTTTGGCAAAATGTCATGAACGAGGTCAATGTCGTTGTCGCCGTCGATTCCAGTGCTCTACATCTTTGCGGCATCACAAATACCCTCAGTTTCAGCGTTTTTGGCCCCACGTCCCCCTCCATCTTCAAACCTATCGGCCCGCGTCACTTCTCGTTCCAAGGCCTTTGCCCGTACAAAAAACAATTCGATAAAACATGCCCCCTCCTCAGAACATGTCCCAGCGCTCCTTGCATGGCAAACCTCAACCCAGAAGAGATGGCGTCTGCCTTTTTCTCCTGGTGGCAGCAGCATCATTCGTAGCCGTCCGCTTTCTCGGGACTCCGTCCCCTATAGTTTATAGTTTTCTTCGACTTTTCAGTTTCTTTGGATTTAAGTCCCTATCGCCTTCCAACGCTTCGCGTTTCCAGTTGATGACTCAGGGGCTTTTCTCTAAAAATTCTTGATAGCTAATAAAGTATACCCTTCGTGAATCAAAATTTTGATTCACAAAAATTTCTCTTGGCCGCATAATCGTGGCATGAATTTTTTAACTGAAAAAGAACGCGAACAGCTCAAGCTCCA
>JAJXYX010000041.1 GCA_021780355.1 bacterium
TGTTTTGGGCTCTGTGGGAGAGACGGTTCGCCTTTCTTTATCCAGCCTTCCTTTGATCGGTTTTTGCGGAGGCCCTTTTACGGTTGCAAGCTATCTGATCGAAAAACATTCCGGCGGCGATTTACTTAAAACCAAGCAGTGGCTTTATCGAGATCCCGTCAGTTTTCATCTGCTTTTAGATAAAATTACGCAAGTCAGCTGTGAATATTTACAGATGCAAGCCGAAAAGGGAGTGGAAGCGATTCAAATTTTCGATTCTTGGGCCCATGTATTGACAGAGGATCAATTCCGTGAAGTATGTTTGCCCTATTGGAAGCGTTTATTAGATTCAGTAAAAGTTCCTGGCATCGTGTTTGGCCGAGGCAATTCGTTTCGCGTAGAGGCGATTGAAAGCATTGGTCCTGCTGCCATCAGCGTCGATTGGCAGCTTCCTGTTGCTCTCGCGAGAAAGAAAACCTCTCTTCCTCTTCAGGGGAATTTAGATCCCGATCTATTGTTTGCTCCTCTTTCTCAAGTCAAAAAAGAAACTGTTAAACTGCTCGATTCGATGAGAGGCGATCCTGGATTTATTGTAAATCTAGGCCACGGCATCAAGCCGAATACGCCTGTTGAATCGGTCCGCTGCCTTGTCGATACGGTAAAAAATCATGGATATTGATCCTAAGTGGCTCTCTCGCATGAACCGCGCTGTGCCTTGCTATACAAGCTACCCCACAGCGCTGCAGTTTCAAGCGGTCGATGAATCTCTTTATAAAACTCATTTAGCGCAATTGGGAAAGCAGCCGATTTCCCTCTACATCCACCTTCCTTTTTGCCGTACGATGTGTTTATTTTGCGGCTGCTCCACCGTTCTCAATCGAAGGCCGGAGCGCCAAACTCTTTATCTCGATTGGCTCCTTCATGAAATTGCTCTCGTCTCGGAAATCGTGCAAGCTCCCATCTCTCAGCTCCATTTTGGAGGAGGTACCCCGACTTCTCTCACGATCCCCGAATTCGATTTGCTTCTCTCTTCTCTTCATCGTTCCTTTTCTTTTGAACCCAATGCCGAGCTTTCGATTGAAATCGATCCTCGCGCGGTTTATTCCGATGAAGGAGAAAAGCCCCTGGATCTCAGACCCTTTTTTATTTCTAGTTTTTTAATTAAAACAACTTTCAACAAAAGTTTTGCTAAAAACCTAAAAATTTATATTAGTCTGAATTTATAGAATCAATGTTGCGCTACCGATTTCTTCACAAAAGAGTTGATTCCATTTTGATTTTTTTATAGAATCTTTCTCATTTTTAAATGAGGAAGATGATGGCAGTACATAGCGCAGCAACATTTAGGATATCTTATTTTGGCTCTACGCAACTTCAAAGTGCATCTGGAGATATGTGGGCAATTTCTGGCATTGATTTATGTTTTCAGAAGGTGAGCTCTAATATTTCTATCCCACTTTTTCAAACGGCCGATCAAGATATCATGCAGTATCCTGTGTTTTGTGTTACATACAATACTGATGAAATCCAAGTGACCAGAGATACTTTTCGTATGACTCCTGAGACAGCCAAGACGATGAGCTTTGCTGCTTGGGTTTTTCGACAACATGGCGATGAAGTGCGCCAAGATTGTTGGATAGTTCCTCGCAATGAACTCGGTGCTGTTGAGGAAGGGAAGTGTTATTGGGTCCAAATCACGAATCTAGCTAACTGTTTAAAGGGATCGTTTGTGGAGGCTTCTCAAAGTGATTTTGAACAAGGTATTCGATTTGTAAGTGTTCAGCCGCACTCGATGATTCGCGTGCCTTTGGAGGAAGTTTTTCTTAGCGAAGAGCAAGAAGAAATTTATTATAATTATGAAGGTGTCGCTTATGATGTGGATCGATGGATCAATCTCTTTGCAAATGAAGTAAATCTTCCTCCTTTAGTCAACGATTCTTCCTATCTAGACTTTGCAAAAAATGAGCTCAGAAGGCTAATCGAACAGATGCCAAAGGAGATATTTGAAGGTCTTTTACAACTTAAAAAAGAGGGAGAGGCTTGCCAAGAAGAACCTCTTTTACCTGTTCTTATAGAGGAATATCAGCAGGCCCAAGCTGCAGCGATAGGATTTGAAGGCTATACTAAACTGATGAGAAAACTGCTTGAAGTATTTGCTGGAGATAAAGCTGCTTTGCATAGAGAGATGATTGGGGCGGTGTCCAGGCAGTTCGCGGGAAGTATTTTAGGGTTTTCTGCGTTGTTTCCTTAAAAATGTCTTCTTGTTTCGAAATCAGCAGAAAACATGTCACTGATTCGGCGATTGGCAGTAAACATTATCAAGCTATTCGACCCAACTCGCGGCATGACAGATGCCAGGCGTTGCGCGACTTATGAACCGGCATATCTACGTGGGCTGCTAGCCAAGGTGTTTGTCAAATGATTTTCATCAAAAGGCCCTGTAGTTCATCTAGGTCAGGTTTATGTTTCTAAGTATATTTTTTATAGATCCATTGCAATCTATTTCAGCTTCGGAGTGTTTCCCAAAATTGGGGGTCGAGCAGCATGGGAGCCAGCTTGTCTATCTGTTCTAATGAGTTTTCTACCACTTCATTTACGCTTTCATCTGTCAGGCCGAGAGAGTCTCCAATAGAGGCGATCAAATCGGTGGCTTCATGATGAACGTAATCGATGAGTTGCGAAGGAACTTGCGCGAGGCTTAAAAGAGCCGACGCTGAGGTGACCGCGCTATGAAAGGTTGGTCCTTCTTGCCCTGAAAGGAGCCAGCTTCGATTCCAATATTCAGCCATCTCTCGGTTCTCTGCTAGACGATCGAGGAGAGGCTGCGTCTCTCTCGCTCCATACGCTGCGATATCTGATGCAGCTAAAACGGTGCAGGCGACTAGATTCGTTCTAAAGAGCATGGTTTGCACGGCTTGCGAAAGGCCCGCATGAACGGAAGAAGAGATGAGAAGATCTCGATAGGGGCTCGTCCGATCTTCCGGTTTTGGTGCGACGTAGGCGCTTGCTATGATTTCATAAACATGTGCGGGCAAAGGTCCTTTGAAATGGTGGAGCTGATGCGCCAATTTTCCATTGGCCCAATTTTTGAGAATGGCTGTGAAATCCTTCGAGTGATGGTTTGTCTCTGTAGGATGGTGGGAAAAAGGCTCAAACGAAGAAAAAGAGAGCTGGCTTTGATGAAGACGTTCATCAAAACGGTCGAGATGATGGACGACTTTTTCTTTTTGCTCTTTATAAACAGCTCTATTGCGAAGAAAGCAGGCAGCTGTGTCATTGATGTGTCCAAGAGAGTTTTTAGCCTCTTGCCGAAATTTTTCAACTGAGCAGCCCTCGAGCGCCATTTTGTGCAGCCTTGCAAGTGAGTCTGCGAACGTGCCTCCAAGAAAACCGAGAAAGAGGTTTCGAGAAGATTTTGTGAGTTTTTCTGCATGCTGAGTCCAAGCTGCTTGTTCGGAGCTAAAAGCTTCGGTAGCTTTGGCGAGCTCTCGACTTAGATCAAGGTCGTGACTAGTCATTTGCAAAGAAGAAGATGAGGCGAGGGCGTATACAGTCATATTTTTCCCCTAAAGAAATGAATGTTCAAAAATTAAAGCATAACATCATGATTTTTTTCAATGATTTTAGGTGGATTGCTCCTGATCGAGAGGGTTGTCCGGAAGGGTTTTCAAGAAGAGAAGGCCGCTCATTTTGAGTTTGACAAGAGAAAGCTCGAGATGGTCTCTTCTCAGATGGTCCATGCCGGTGTGCCCTAAATCTTGAAGTTCTTTGAGGATTTGATTGCCTTGAGTTGTCACTTGCTCGACAAGCTGATTTCTTATGGGCCGTTTGAATATTTCTGCTGTGTTAACCCATTCTTGTACGACGGCGCCTATAGCAGTTGTTTCTAATTCTATACACATGTTGGAGTAAGGGGAGGAATCGGAAGGGGTAGGCTCGTCTAAAAAGGGATGTCTTAGAGGAGAAGAAAAATCTCTAGGAGAAGTGGGATCAAAATCTTCAAATAAGGGATTTGAGTCGTGTAAATGACGATCAAAATCGTCTAAACGCTCATGAACGGATCCTTTCTCCTCGGCATAAACTTCTCCTCGCACAGCAAAGTCATGTACTGTTTGATTCAGATCTTCTAGGGCGCCTCGGGCTACTTGCATGAGATTTTCCCCTGTGATTTTGCTTTGTTTGGCTAATTCTGAGAGTCTACCTAAGGCTTGTTTGTATTGATTTTGAAGAAGTTCAATGTAGTGTTTTTTAGCCTTTGGTTCCAAATGGCTGCCGCATTCGATCAGGAACTCGAGCTCTTGATCGAGCATTTCCGTCGCTTGTTTCAGAGCTTCTTCTTTGGATATAGAGGGACTATAAGAGGAAAAATAACTGTTTACGGGAGCTATGATTGGGGAATGTGTCATTGCGTCGATGATCCTTGATCTGTATTTAAAAATGGTTTCCCCTGGAGAGTCCAGGAGGTTTTGAAGGGTTTGTATCTCTATGGCTTGGGGCTAGGGGCTGTCTAGCTGTGGAAAGAGCCAGCATTGCGCCGCCTTTAAGAGGCGCTACGGTAACGCCCATCGATGCTCTCATCGTTGTAAGGGCGCTTTGTAAAGCCCAAGTGTCAAATGCGCAGCCTGCGATGAAAAGAACTGTGCCCAAAACATTCGTTTTTCTTTTCGCATTCATTTTGTTGATGGCTTGTCTTGTCTCGTTAATCGCGATTTGAAGCGCTAGGTTGTCTCTTTTAGCTTGATCTAACGCTTTTTTTGTGTCTTCTAATCGTTTCTGGAGTTGAAGGGTTCTTGCATCGAGTCTTTGGGCTCGCTCGTCTGCCTGCTGGATCTCTTGCTGCAGGGCAAGAAGCTGCTCTCTTTGCCTTTGCGCCCTTTCGCAAATTTGTTCGACTTGCAGCTGAGCTCTCTCTTCCGCTCGCCCATCGACCTCTGCAAAATGTTCTCTCACAAGTTGGGCTGTTTGTTCCCGGGTTTCTTGAATGATCTGATCGAAAGCCTCTCTTTCGCCCGAAAGGATTCTTTCTCTTTCTACATCTCTTTGAGCCTGCTTTTCTTTGAGACGGCGTATCCGTTCATTTCTTTGAGTCGGCGGCGGCGGAGCTGCCCCTTGCTGCATCAGTTCATGATAATTTCTTTCAATTTCGTCAGATCGAAGCAAAGCGCCTCGATGTTTTAACCATTGGACCAAACGGCGGGCGAGAGGATGAGGCTCTACAGTAAAAGGAGCTGGATTTTGCAAGTCGAGAGGGGATCTTCGTTTGTATTCTTCGGGCGCCGAGTGCTGATATAGAGACAGCGCCATACTTCCATACGTTCTGCCGTCGCTGCCTAAATAAGCCTCTTCGTCTAGAGGCGCTCCAGAGACGGAATCAGTGAGGATTTCTTGCAAAAGTAAAGTAAACTCCGCTTCGATGCGAGGTTTATCCAGATTAAGCTTGAGCGCTAGAGAAAAGCGCTTTTGCCAGTTTCTCAGCTGCTCTGTCGTTTCATCGTGCAGATTTGAAGCTTGAAGGAGACTTTGGATTTGGAGCAGATCGGAAACAAGCTTTCGACTCTCTGCGCTCTCATGCAAAGCATAGGATGAGAGCCTTGGCAGAGAGTTTGGCTCCTCCCAAGGCAAAGACCTTGGTCCTTGACTGAGGGCTCTTTGATAGGCTTCTTCAAAAAGTGCAGGTTCATGCAGGGCATTTTGTTTTTTGAGCCATTTGGCAACTGCTCGTGCGGGAAAGTGGGGAGATACTGTGAAAGGGAGGGGGGCGGCAGGCTCTAGAGGCGAGCGGCATATGGGATCTGGCGGATATTTGAAGAAATGGACGATCAGCGATTTTCGGCTGTAAACTCTTCCGTCGTTTCCTAAAAGAGCCTCTTCATCTAAGGGAACATGGGCGATGGCATCGAGCAACGTCTCTTGTGCGGCAAAGATAAAAAACCTTTCGACCGATTCAACATCGTCTTCTCTCCGAACAGCTGAGAGGAAATCTTTATGCCACCTTTGCAAAGCGTCTGTCAGACGATCTCCGTCAGTAACAGAAAAAAGAGTTTTTCCTATTTCTTTAAGATCGGTCTGTAATTTTCTCCGAAGGGCATCCCCCTTAAAAGCTGTTGACAAGCTGGAAGAAGAAGATTCTCCGACTGCGCTCATGAAACTCCTGTATGACTCGACGTGTATTGGCTGATTCTTGCGCCTCCGCCGTAGAGAAAGTTTTGCACCTGGTTTCCTTGCGTCTCTTTTTGCTCTAGAGTTTTTCGAAGAGTGCGAAGAGTCTCTTGCAATTCTGATTTGATTGCTGTTTGCCCTTTTAATTCGCCTTCCACAGGCTCGACTTTCCCTAGCAAATTGTCTTGAACGGCTTGCAGCTTTTCCATCGCGCGTTTCAGAAATTCATTTTGCGCTTGAGCTGCTTCAAAAGGATCGACGAGGTCAAGTTCTCTGATGAGGCCGTCGATGATGCGGGCCGCCTCTTCTTGCCTGCCTAAAAGAGCTTGCGCAATCTGTTCGATTTTTCGATCGATGAGCTGCCGATGTCTTTCCAGTCTCATTTGCACAAGATCGTCTGGAGAGACGCCCCTTTCGAGCATCTCATGAAAACGGATCCTTTTCTCCATGGCAGAAGCAAATGCGGCCATTTTATACCTTTAAGGTTTTGCCTTCTTCAAGGAGGCGTCGAAGCTCTTCATTTTCCTCCATCCATTCTCCCCCCAAGCGGTCGGCTTCGAGAGCTTGCTCTTTGAGCCTTTGAGACACTTCTTCTGTTTCTTTAGTGAGGCGATCGAATTGTTGATGAGCTTCCTGCGCCATGTTTCTCCGCTCTCTATTCACGTCTGACAACATCGCTTTCATCTCTCCAAATGTTTGGAGAATGTTTTGGGTTTTTTGATTGCCCTTGTGGCACACGGCTCTCATCTCTTCTTGATGAAAAAGATCCGCCCGCCTGAATTTTTCTTCCATAGCGAGCCTTGCCAAATCTTCTTGTTCCACCTCATCGAAATAAGCCTCGACAGGCTGCGAAAGAAGGGGTTGTAAAATTTCAGCCAGCTCGTCTTCAAAATCTAAACACTGGTCTTTCCCTTCGCAAAGAGCTGGGCGTAGAATGTCGAGTGCAAGCGACGCCAGGGCCAGAGTTGTTTTCCTTGGAACATTTTGCTTAAGAAGAGGAGCCGCCTCTTGTCTCCAAGCAAGAATGTTTTGGAGCTCTTTTTCGGAAAATTTCTCATAGTTGAGCAGTTTATCCATGAGTTGATCTACCTTTTTTTCAATTTGAGGAAAGACCAAAGCGCCTGGTTTGGGAGTCGCCAGAGGATCCGGCGTTAGAACCACCGTTTGGGATCCGGAGGATAGAGATCTAAGAGAGTTCATATCATTTTCCTATAAAATCCTGCACTCGACTCGATCGTGCTCTTGTTTGCATCGTAGATCGTGCTGCAATCTTTGGACCTCTGCGCGCTGCGCGTCGCGGTCTCTTGTTAATGCGGCATTGGAAATTTCTAGCTGAGTGCAAGTGACTTCGGCCTTTTCAGCCCTTTTTTCTGTGTTGGTTAGCCTTCTGCTTGTGTCATCGAGCTGATCTTTCAAAATCGTCCTTTCGCTTGTATGGACTTGATCGCGCGTTGTCAGCTCGCCTTGCAGCCATTCTTCGCGGGCTCTTTCTTTAGCTTCAGAGAGTCTTCTTTCCGCCTTAATCAGCTTTTTCGTTTCGACTAAGAGATTGCCTTGAATGACAGACGCTTCCTCAATGGGGTAGCGAATCCCTTCGCGCAATCCTCGTTCAAGATTAGCGTTTCTTGCGAGGTTCATGTACGTGAACATTTTCAAGACTTTGGATTGATCGTCGTTGCTTTGTTGGATCAGAGACGCATTCAGATGATAGCTCCTGGACATTTCGATGAGTTCTCCCGAACTGGAAGATTCTCCTAAGCTGGGAGACCGATTTTCAGCCAAAGACTGGAGCCAGTAGAGAAGCTCTTCAGCAAAACGGTGGCGCCGGATCTCTTCAAAAGGCATGCCATCGAAAGGGGAGAGATGATAAAGCGTTTGAAAATCTTCCAATTGCCATCTTTCCCAGAGCCACTCCCTTTCTAACACAGGTTCTCGCAAAGGAGCGCGATCCAAAGGGCTGATTAAAATTTGCTTCCTTAGCTCCTCGATTTTTTGCGCGCCATAGGCAACTTCTTCTTCATTCGGGACGTAATCATCCGGCAAATGTGCGGGGAGAATTTCTACCCCCCATCGAAAAAGCCTCTGCGAAAAAGGATCGTTCCACGTTTCATATCGATCGAGAATTTCAATCAGCTCATCTCGCGCCTCTTGATAGTTGAGGGGACGCCAGTTGAGCGTCATGGAAATCATGTGCTCTGAAGAGGAGCTCGTTCGTGTAAGGGTTGTGGTGCTGCTCATATTGCCTCAATTACATTAATATTTAGCAAGTCCTGTTGTGCTGCTTTGACCTATGGGCATCGCGAGGCCGCCGGGAGGAGTATGCGTATATGTGTAAGGGTGAGTGTGAGCCTTAAAATTTTTCTCTAGTGCATTTACTTTAGCGACGCTGCTTTTTAAATTGGCCAATTCCGCATTCATAGACATAACGGTTGCTGTTAGGTCTCTCACAGATTGTTTGAGCGCTTCGTTCACTCTTATTGCTTCATTGCGGGCCCCTTCGGCCGCTACGAGTTTGCCTTCTAGCGCAAGACATCTTTGGTTCGCCGCTTGAAGCTGCTCATTGGTTTGTTTCATGAATTGAGAAAGAGTTTCGGCGGTTTTCTCCATTTCTCCTCGCAGGGACGCATCAGATCCTTGCGTTGTAGAGAATAAATTTTCCATAAGAGGCATTGAATTTGAGCCAAAAGAAAAAGAAGAAACCCGAGCGAGGGTTTTTGAAGAGGATGACATAGCAGAAGAAGCCATAATTTTCTCCGTTTTAGTTTTAAGATCAGCTATTCTATAGAGACCCTACAAAAATGACAATGATTGAATTTATTTTAATCATTCGCGGTATTGGGTTGTTAAACATCCGCCGCCTTGGCACACATGCCTATGGATATTATGTCTTCTAGTGAGGCTTTGAAGATTCATATTCACCGTTTTGATACTGCTTTCTACCAAGCTTATTCTGCTTTCTAATGCGTTCAGTCTTTGATTTACAGATTGCATAGTGAGAG
Organism: bacterium; assembly: GCA_021780355.1. Taxonomy (GTDB): domain Bacteria; phylum Chlamydiota; class Chlamydiia; order Chlamydiales; family SM23-39; genus SZAS-17. The sequence goes on from JAJXYX010000041.1 coordinate 9,138, forward strand.
TGAACTGCTGGAGTGCTTTTATTTGCGCTTCATTTATGCGTCTCGCTTCTTGAGTTTGAGCTCTTGACGTCACGATTGCACCTTCCAATTCGACAATTCGCCGGACCATCGTTTGGAGCTGTTCGGTGATTTGTGTGATAAACTGAGAAATAGCTTGAGATATTTTTAAGACCTCCATTCGCAAATGTGCGTCAGCCCCTCCCATGACAGAAAGCAAATTTCCCATGAGCGGCATCAAATCAGCGCCTCGATCTGATGGCGAGGCAAGTCCTACCGAGGTTGAAGATGATGACGAGGGTAGAAGAGACATGAATGGCTCCTTTTTAGGCTTTTTGGATGAGCGATTTTAGAGAGAGTCTGTTAAAATAGCAACCTATTTGGTTTGTTTGAGTTAGATGGGATTGATTAGAAACGAAATCCTCTGTGAAATATCTGGTTAAGGGCTGCTTGGGCTGCTGCTTGTTGTTGTGCGGCGATTACTCTCGCTTGGTGATCTTGCACTGATGGAGCGACTTTTGCTTCAACTTGATCAATTCTTTGATTAGTTGCTAAAAGTCTGTTGTCAAGAGTATCCATCCGTTCATTGATCTGTGTAGCAAACTGGTTCATTGTTTCAGATAGTTGCTGGAGAGCTAGCATTTGAGCCTGATGCATTTTTCCGGTTGTTTCTTGCTCCGCTTTGCTTGCGAGAAGGCTTGCTCTTAACTCAGCGTTTTCCTGTCCCATCAGTTGAAGCTGTCCATTGGTTTGTTCTATAAACGCCATGAGTACCTGGGAAGTCTTTCCCATTTCCTCTTGTAGGGCCATATCAGATCTGCCTGCAACAGAGAATAAATTCGCCATAAGAGGAAGGGAGTTTGTCTCTTGAGATGGAGAAACTAAAGATAAAGAGGTAGATGAGGTTAAAGAGGGAAAAGACGCCATAAATTAATTCCTGGAAATATAGTTCAGTGCAATGTTTAAAGATTAATTAGATCTTGTGGTTACAAGGTTTCGTGGAATGAAGCCAAGATGATATTGTTGGTAGAGGCAGCCTCCAGTGGGGTAGTTGGCAGGGTCAGCTTCGTATAAAGTGATCGTATGTGTGTGTTGGCTTAGTTTTGTTTCTAAGATAGCAACTCTGGCTTTGATGGAGCTCACATCGCTTTTTAAAGCGCTCAATTCTTGATTTGTGGACACAATGGTTGCAGTCAGTTGCTCGATAGCGCGCATCTGCGCTTCGTGCATTTTTTTTCGCTTCCAGAGATTGTTTGCTCGCGGTTAGGGCTGCGGATTCTAACTCCGCCATTCTTTGAGCCATCATTTGGAATTGCCCGCTCATTTGCTCTATGAACTCAGACACTGCTTGAGAAGTTTTCAAGATCTCTACTTGAACGTCTGTATCAGACTCTTTTGTTACAGAGAGCAAATGCTGCATAAGGAGCATGGGATTTGGCTGAGAAGAATGAGGGACAAGGGATTGCGCGGCTGAAGATGACATGGTTGATCCTTTTGTTAAAAAGTCGATCGAGCATTCTAGATAGGGTAAACAAAAAAAGCAACAGCGATTCCCGCTGAGACATTTTCTCGAGAGAAAAGTCTAGATGGATTTAGCGAACTTTTTTCGAATCGTTATTATCTATCAATCACTTAGGATTGTTTTCAGCGGGAATTGCTGAAAAAGCAACCGCATTGAAAGTGTTTTGTTTTTAAAAATATCCTTATTTGTTTAGATGGTAAAACAAAATGGGCTTTATACCGTTCGTGACTCAAGAATCGGCTATCGGACGGGTTCAGTAGCGCCGAAAATCTGGTTCTCTTATTTTTCTCCGATCATTATTGGGGAGTCCCAGTATTATACAATACTCCATAGGTACGAGGGACATTTTGAGCAAAGAGGACGTGGTTGCTGCCACAGTCGTAAGAACCTGCATAGAGAGTAACAGGGTGCGTATGTGTGCTTTGCCTCGTTTTAAGGATTTCTATCTCTGCTTTCATCGAGCTTAATTCGCTTTGCAAAGCGCCCAGCTTTTCATTGGCAGCTTTTACGGCCGCCGTCAATCCTTCGATGGCGCGCATTTGCGCTTCGTGCATTTTTTGAGCTTCTTTAGATTGTTCCCTGGCGATCACAGCTGTGGATTCTAGTTCAACAATTCTGTGAGCCATCAAGTGAAACTGCTCTGTTGTTTGTTCTATGAATCCAGAAACAGCCTGAGAAGTTCTGAATACTTCTTGTTGGATGGCTGCATCGGATTCTTTTGTAAGGGAAAATAAATTTCCCACTATAGTTTATAGTTTTCTTCGACTTTTCAGTTTCTTTGGATTTAAGTCCCTATCGCCTTCCAACGCTTCGCGTTTCCAGTTGATCACTTGCGTTTGATGATCGATCG
>JAJXYX010000005.1 GCA_021780355.1 bacterium
TTGTGTAATGTGGTAGAGAACCAGCAGATTACGATCTAAAGTGTGTCGATTTTGATCGTATTTGAGCAAGGAGGGGAATTTTAGACCGAAAACAGCGAGACCGGACATTAAGACATCGGAGAATGAGTCCGTTATCTCGTATAACTCTGAACGAAAGAGATTAAACCAGAACAGCATTTTCCTAGGCAAGGGGATTGAGCATTTATTCTGATTGATGCTGGACCCCTCCATTTCGTTCAGGTCACTTGCGGAAAAAATGCGGAAAAATTATGTGCTTTGCAGGTGCTATATCTCAGCGTTATAACGTGTCTGGAGATAATATCGATTTAGCAATTTGAATGTCTTGGACACTCACGCCGGTAAGATCTGCGACAGTGATCTGCTTCAAAGACTGCCTTTGTAAGGAAGGATTATGGACGACCTCACCCAGTTCAATGAGATCTTCTTCTTTAATGATTCCGGCCTTATAAGGATAAAATGCTTCTCCATGATCCAAACACTGACTTTTCGAGTCCACAACACAAATATCCGCTAATTTGAAGATGTTTGGATCGAGTTCTTGTTTCCCAGGGGCATCAGCACCCACTGCTGTGATATGTGTGCCAGGTTGGATATCTTTTGCTAAAATGAGGGGTTTTCTCGCTGTTGTTGTAGTGACAATCAAGTTACATTGTTTGCAAAGTTCAGATGTAGATGTTGCTTGTCGGACTTTAAATCCTTTTTTTTCCATGTCTTCAATATATTTGCGAACGCTTTCATCGTTGTGTCCCCAAACTACAAGATCTCTGCAAGCTGAATATTCCTGTAATAGCTCGGCTTGCAAACGTGCTTGAGCTCCTGTACCCACAATTCCAATTGCACTAATTTCTTTTGGTGCCATGTATTTGGCTACAATATAGCCTGCTATTGCCGTCCGGAGATTTGTAAGATATCCCTCATCCTGCAAAACAGCCATTAGCGCGCCCGTTTTAGCATTAAATACCAGTATGACTCCCTGTATTTTGGCCTTATTTTCAGGGTATGCGCCAACAACTTTCACAACGAAGATGTTATCATTCTGAATCCACCCATATTTAATATGGACTTTGCCAAATTGTTCTCCCATTTGCATATATCCAACAGGAGGTACTGTCACCTTGCCTTGCGAGAAGAGCCGAAATCCCTTTTCTTGCATTATTATTGCTTTTTTGAGATCTAATCGAGATTTGATCTCCTCCAATGAAATGATCTTCATTATGATTGATCTCCATTCAATACCATAAGTCCTGTAAATACTGTGATAGCCTCTCCTGTGATCATCACACGATTATGCAAAACTTCTATGTCAAGGGTGCCTCCTCTTTCGGAAACTTGACGAGCCCTTAACTTTTTTTTATTTAGTTTGCTCGACCAGTATGCTGCTAAACATGTATTAGCAGATCCGGTGACTGGATCTTCTGGAACATTTAATTTTGGAAAGAAACCCCGATAAATATAATCAAACTCTCCAGATTTGTCTTGAGCAGTAAGTAAGAAACCTCGTTCATTGAGAGCGCTGATTTTTTGATGATCAGGAGAGAAAAGACGGACTATTGAATCGTCTGACACAACAGCCATGCAATCTTCTCCATTTGACCCAATGTATTCTGGATTTGATCCTAGAAGTTGAAACATTTGATCCGCGTATTCACTTTTTTCCCTAGGAGGCTGTAATGGGAAATCCAGTGTGTATCCATGTTCATTTTTTGTAACGGTTAATGGACCGCTTCGACTCTGGAAGATGATTTTGTTATCTTCTATCAGATCTTCCTGCCATAGAATGTGAGCTGCTGATAAGGTAGCATGACCACATAGATTCACCTCTGAATTGGGAGTGAACCAACGTATTTTTAAATGAACGCCTTTGATCACGAAGGCTGTTTCAGAAAGGTTCATTTCTCTGGCAATTTTTAGCATTAGATCGGTAGATGGTTCTTGATCGAAGATAAACACCGCAGCCGGATTTCCAGAGAACATTTTCTTGGTAAAGGCATCAACTTGCCAGAATTTCATCGCGTCCTCCTCTAAATTTTTCTTGCCATAAAGTTAACATCTTTCTCGTTACTCCAGCTCCTCCGCAGACAATGACAACTACCGATGAAAATTGTTTTAAGAGGGGAAGTTGTTGATAGATCAGAGAGAGGGCTGCACCACATGCAGGTTCGACCAATATGCGATGATCATCGGCGAAGCGCATGACAGCGTCGACGGCTGAGAGATCCGTAACAAGTTCAGGATAGATTGTGTGTTTTTGGGTCCATTCAAAAGCAGCATTGCATACTTTTTTTGCTGCCAAGGATGTAGCAATTGTGTTCACTTCCTTGAGTTCCACAATTTTTCCTGCCTGCATGGAAGATGCCAAAGATGAGGATCCTTTGGTTTCAACAACAATGACAGGCACATCGTGCCATCCCACTCGATGCAATCCTTCTAAAATACCACAGAAAAGACCTCCTCCCCCAACAGCAGTGACAATTGCTCCAGGTTTTTCGTGAAATTCATCGATGAGAGTGCTATGTCCTTTCCAAATCAAAGGATGATCAAAGGGAGGGATATACGTTGTTTGCTCGTTGAGTAAGGTTTTGGCATAGCGGTCTGCTTCGTCCCAACAGTCACCATGTATAATCACTTTTGCTCCCTCAAGGCGAATTTTTTCAATCATGAGGGGAAGTGTTGTCTTGGGGACTACAATAGTTACGGGAATCCGAAGTTTCCTTCCACTGTAGGCAGCCGCGAGACCTGCATTGCCTCCAGAAGAGCAAACAAATGCCTTGGATCCCTGTTTAGCATACGTAGTGCAAATGTAACCAATCCCTCGATTTTTAAAAGATCCGCTAGGTTGTAGAGCTTCCATTTTTAAAAACACTGGGATACCCAATAAATTACTTAAGGGGAAAGATTCCAAAAGAGGTGTTTTAATATGAAGATTCATTCGATGTCCTTCATGTAATTATATAAACTAGCTCGAGAAATTCCCAATGAATCTGCAATAAATACAGCGGCATTTTTGTAATTAAAAATCCCTTTTTTATAAAGGTATTCGATCAGTTTTCTTTTTTGCTTTTTGTCCATCTGATGAAGTGTTTGAGCATGTTCTGTTAAATATTGATTGATTTGTGTATGGATCTGTTCTTGCCAATTCCCTCCGAATAATTCTACGGGACTTTCAGCCTCTTTTTTTAACTGTAGAAGTGCAGAGAATTTATTCTCCACATCCTGGAATAGACCGACATCTAAATTGAAACAGATCAAGCCAATCGGTATCTTTTGGGCATCTCTAATTGTTATAGAAATACATTTGAGTTTCCGTCCGTCCCAATTGGTTTTATAGTAAGGGGGAAAATAATCAGGAAACTTATCAGTTTTAATATTTAGCTCGTGAAGAGGAGTGGGATCTCCCACCTTTCTACGTGAAATATTATTGAATATGGCAACCAAAGTGCCTGAATCAAGATCATGAATCACTCCCTCTACAAACGGATGGAAAAGATCGACAATTCCTTGAGCAAAGGTAGTCTGTTTTTTTAATTCTTTATGCATTGTCTTCAATTGAATACCTTATAAGGGTTGTTCCATCTTTTACTTCGATAGGCAATAATCGAATACGCCCTACTTCCTTGGTTTTACATACTTGCGTTCCTCCGTCTGCAACGCTTCCTACAGTTTCAAGTGTAAGCATGCGAAGAGGTTTGTTCGTAGGAAGATTGGGTTGAATATAAAGTGCCTTCTTTGTCAGGACATCATGCGAAACAAATTGATTAGAAAATCGCAGATCTTCTGATACAAGTGTATTTGCCTTAGATTCTAAAGTTTCTCGAAAATCGACATTTAAGATCCCCTGGTACCAGATGGTTGCTTTCTTCCCATGGTCTGCTTTTAGGGGAGTGAGCTCATATTTTAAAAGATGTAAGGCAAAATCAATGATGTGACCCGCAGAATGTAAACGCATGTTCAAATATCTTCTTTCCCAATCAAGCTCTCCCTGTATTTTTTCTCCTGGAGAGGGAGGAGGAGTAGCAGCTTCTACATAATGTAAGATTTTCCCCTCCTGGGATAAAACTTGATAGATCTTTCCTTTCCAATCTTCCGTAAAAAGGATTCCCTGATCAGAAGGTTGTCCTCCCCCTTTTGGGTAAAAGATAGTTTCGCTAAGTACTAGTTTCCATTTACCGGGTGCTTCAGGATGGATTTCAAGAATGGTGGCAGTCATTGTTTTTAAGTATGAATCTTCTAGAAATAATTCTTTAGTCATGTCTTTTGAACTCCTCACACTGGAAATTAAGTCTAATTTTAGACTAAAAGTCTATTTCTTGGCAACAACATTCCTTAAGTAGCTGAATTGCAGCTGTTAACAGTCAATGGCGGGACTTTAGTCATCGGGAATTTCAGGGAATATCAAAGAACAATCGTTATTCAATCCAAAGATCGAAGAAAATCTTTACTTTGACGGATTAGGGCCATGACTTCGCGATTGCGAGCTTTTGACTCCTTCGTATGTCCACCATGGCGCAAGGCTGCTTGGCGGGAGAGAGCTTTGCCGGCTTTCGTTCTTGGTCCGGTTGAAGCACCCCCATGCATACGGCAAGTAGTCCTACCGCGAATAGCCCATTTTTGACACTGTTCTTTTGATCTTTTACTTTTTGCTATGCACTGCGCCACAATGATCCATGGGGTTCAATTCACGGTTTTTTCCCTGGCCCCCTCCCTTGGAGTTCCATGCGAGAGGTTTTGAGCAACAATGGCCTGCCCTTCGTTGTGAACGTGAACTACTTGCACTGTCTGTTGACCGCCGGATCGGTATTTCAAAACAGTCTGCATGGTTTGGTTGGCTGTATTCAATAGCTTATTGGCCAAAAGAAATAACCTCTCTGCGTCATAGAAATCCTGATTTGGCAGATTCGCCTCTCTAAGACACTTCATTCCTGAGTCTTGAAGAGCAATAAATTGCCCAGCCAGCATCGCTTCTGTTTCATCCTTCGGTCGTAAAGCAGCAAGCAGGGTCGAAGCGTCGGTCATCCGTAGATCCCTCCTCTTTCCTGTCATCCCTCGCGCGACCTTATTCAAAATCTTTTCGCCTATCGCCACATCTGCAGTCCCAGTAGTTCTTTTCAACGCTGCCTTGATGCTGTCTCGATCGACCTTGCTCCCATCCGATAATTCGATCGCGACAACCTCGCGTTCCCCTGTCTTTTCATTCAATTTAGCGTTCCATTCAAGAAAGGGCTCGGAATCGGCTGTATAACAATCAACCTCTCGTTGTGACTTATTTATTTCATTTTGAGTTTTCATAAATCCTCACCCTGCATTATTGATGCGCCTGGACTCAATTATAAGTATTTTATTTGAATTTTGCAAAAATAGAATGAATACTGGATTATCGGATCTCATCGAGACACCGAAAGTTCTGTGCATAATCCGTATAGCTCTTTCGACCGATCGTATTCAAACTATTCACGATTGCAATCCAGACAATATCCACTTCTTCAAACTGCCACCCTTGGAAAAATAATCTCCGGGACTTTTTTCTTCCGGAATAGGCCAAGGCGCAAGATTTGGATAGGACTTATGCCAATAAGCATACTCCTTTTTTCCGGCCTCATCAAAATCCAACGCGAACAAGATGAGCTTTCTATTAAGCAACCATTCATGGAGAAAAGGGTGGGGTCTTTTTTGGGCTCCTCCAAGGGCAACACAGGCACAGAGATCTCCCGCTTCTTGTACCACAAGCATGGCGTCAAATTCAGACTCTACAATGATTACTGTTTCGTTGGAGGGGTTGCCGAAAATGGGTAGGATAGGCGAACTTCCGGGAACTTCGTAGTACTTGCCGTAGAAATCCCCTTCTTTCCACTCAGATTTGCGAATTTTGAGTTTTTGGATGTCTTCACTCTCAAAGATGGGGATAACGAATCCTGCGGGCAAACAGACCCATTGGCGTTCTTCCGTTTCCTCAAGCCCCCAATCTGTACGTCGACAAAAGAGTTTAAGCGGGTTCCAACCTAGCCTATTTTTTTTGATTGAATCTAAAGTCAAGCCCCGTTGTAAGAGCAATTTCACTGCTGCTATATCAATCAAAAGTCGCTGCGCAGATTTCTCCACAAAAATCTTGGCTTTCTCTTCCCATGAGCTGGTAGGAACTCGAGTCGGAACAGGATTAGGTTGACGCCTCAGGCGGAAATTGAGATCTACCGGATCTTTCTGCACTTTGGCGCATGCAGAACGAAAGGACAGCCCTTGAAAGTCTCTGCAAAATTGGATAGCATCACCCTTCATGCCGCATTGACGACACCAATAGCGATCCTCTTCGGGCCAGAGCATAAACCGGTCAGTTCCCGCACAGCCTGGGCATGGGCAGTGATATTCTCCTCCTCGGCTAATCGATGTTTTACGCGGCTCTAGGCCCAATTCCTCTATGAGATCTAACAAATTCATGCTTTTCTCCGATGTAAAAAGTCAAAGTGGTCATAGATGTCAGAGGAAAAATACAGATCGCGTAAGAACTCAGTACCTGCTTTTTCGATCAAGAGCTGATTTTCTTGCGCAATTTTTGATTTTGCCATGACCACCTTGACCACTAAGACCATTCCCAGATTTCAGGACTTTGCTTATAGAACCTCTCAAATGAGATCCGGCATTCTTCAAGAGGCGGAAATAAGTACATCGTCGGTCTTCTTGGATTTTCTTCCCGAGGAGTCCGCTTTGTTTTTACCCCGGGCAGGATGGCTCGCAACCGTTTTCCCACCATTTCTTTTTTCAGGATGGGTTGTTTTTCCCAATCGCACCACGCTCTGTAAAATTCATAGAATTTGTCAATTGTGAGATCTTTGAGGCTATCGGAAGGTCCGGCACAACCGTGATCCCAGCATCCCTCTTTGAGAGAAGTATGGATGAACCGATCGATGCTCGATGCGCTTTCGAGCTTCATGTCAAATCCGGCATAGTTTTCTGGCATGACCTTTGGATCGAATCCAGTCAAATCTTCATGAAGCAGATCGTACATGAGGGCTTCGTATCCTCCGTTTTCAAGCTGGTCTTGAATTTTACCAAAATAATTCAGGTCTTCTTTTCGGTCGGCCAAGATATCGAGGACAAAAAACCTCCGATCATCCGGATCTAGATGGACAGCCCAGTCTTCATTGCTGCTCACGATCAGATGTTTGAAGTTATCAATCCAATAACCATCTTTTCCCTTGGCTTCGATGAACAGCCTCGGCTCCGTGATGAGAGATTTTAATGCACCGACTTCTCTCTTATTGCCGCCCCAGATCGCTTCATCGGCGAAAATCAAAATCGCATTTTTCAGGTGCGAATTGAATCTTCCGAGGATTTGATCTAGATTCGCCAAGGGGGCATAGTGAGGACCGAGCAGATTGCCAATCGCATGGACAAAAGTACCTTTGCCGGTTCCTTGTTTTCCTCTCAGAACAAGCGCAGTCGCAATAATCCAAGGCTTCTGGATCAAATGCGCAAGCCATTTCCTCACATAGGTATAAAGAGCTTCTTTACCGCAGCAGATAATGACTTTTACGTGATCCCAAAAAAGAGAGCAATCTCCCTTTACAGGCTTGACTGCAAACCCCTTCCAAATATTGAAACTCCCTTCATAATGGCCAGGAATTCTAGGGTTGAAGACAATGTTTTGGAATGTGCGACGTCTAGGACTTCTGAGCCACACGTGTGCTTTGGTTATCAGCTTCTTGGCATTATTGCTAGACAATTCAGGCACAACCTGATTTTCATAGAGGACCAGAAGGGATGTTTTAGAATCCAATACAAATTCCACGTCACCCTTCTCGATCAAAATGTACGTGCTTGACGTATGAACAATTGCTAGAGTTCGATTGAGTTCATCCACAATAGAGGTTTCAAGAGCTGTTAGTTCCTGCGTAGAAAAATTGGAGCTCTTTTGACTCACATGCTTTGATTTTTTCGGCATCACGACCGAATCTTTCAGTTCTTGAGCACGTTTTTTTGATTTTTCCACAGGAGAGTCTCCCGAGGAAATAGGATCTTTTGGTATATGAAGTCATTCATAAACAGTATTTTCCTTTGATAGGCCGCCTTCATTGCAGTTGAGAGGCGGTCTCTCTCTTTTTTTGGGTTTACTTGCTGCCTTTTTCTCGAAGGAGGCGAAAAAGTGTCTCGGGAAGAACAAGTCTTCGCCGCCCTACTTTCAAAAAAGCGCTTTTTAAACCATTCACATCGCTTTCAAACGCCATCTTCCTCAATGAGCCAGGGCCTGGATATTCGTAGACTTTGTGGAAGCCTTTAAAGGTGAGCGGTATGTCTTGTTGAACTTGATTCATATCGAATCCTCTTTTGTTATGGGGTTTCTGTTTTTTTCCCATTGAAACAAAAAGACTTAATTCGAGATTTCATATAATTAAATGACAGGGCTTTTTAGATTTGAATTTCCGAGGAAAAATAAAAAAAGAGGTGTAATCAAACTAAAGGTCAATTTTGGAAGGTCTTTTTGCCAGGGCCCCGCTTTTTGGCCTCTTTGGGACGAGGATCGAGCTTGCGTTCCCGAACGATTTGGTCCCATCGCTCTCTGGAAAGCAATCTACTTGTAGGACATTTGATGCAATAATCATTGAAGACTTCATCCCTGTTCGCCAAGGGATGCACTTTCCAGTATTTGGAGGCCAGGTCGATGACAAAGGAGCTTCTTTGTGTACCCGGAAGAACTAGACGAAGATCTTCCTCGGCTTTCTCTTTCATATTTTCGACTTTGAAGAGGTGGGCATGAATGTGGTTTTTGAGGGACTGAAGATGTTTTTCGTAGTCTCGTCGGTGAATTTGATGCTCGAACATAAGAAGGGAATCAAGGGAGGAACTGGGCTCTGGAGCCAGCTTTTGTCTGAAAGACATTTTTGCGCCTAGAAGAACCTCTATCTCACATCTTTTCTCGGCACATTTCCATGCCGCTTCACGGATCGAGAACCATCGCCCTTTAAATGATTTAAGATCCGGGGAGGCGTTGTCCAATGCATGGCATATTTTAAGAAATTGAATCTTGTCCCAGCAAAAAATGGGGTTGGTTTCTGCCATAATCTGCATATTCTGCCGCTTCTCATAGTCGTTCTGTCCTGGGATGAAAAATGTTTTCTCAATCGCTTCAATTTTTTGGGAAAAGAGGGCGTAGGCGACACGCTCCGCCGATCGATTGAAAGGCATAGCATCCATTAGCCTGAGAGAGAAGATCTTTTTATGGAGCTTCCTCCTTTTATCTTTTTTGTTCAATTTGCATTGAACGATTTTTTTCCCGGAGAAATACCCTTCTCGCGATGGATAAGCATAATCAAATCGGATCGATTCCAAATTTAGCTCGGACTGCACCGTTCTAAAAAGCCTCGGCGCTTCCTTGACAAATCGGCAGAATGGGGAGAAATAACGAAATTCCCACATGCGGAAAAGGATCCGGTTATAAATCTGAGAGTAAGAAATCTCATTTGGCGCTGTGACCACCCTTTTGATGAGGACGAGCTGTTTTCGATGTTTTAAGCTATGTCGATGATACTTCCAAAGCCTCATCCAGCCATCTTCAAGGGCTTCCAAAGCGGCAACGCTGGATTCTTCTTTGCGCTTTGCGGATTGCGCTTCAAGTTCAAGAATGAAATCTTTTACAAGTGTATGTTCCCGAAGGCATGATACAAGTTCAAGGTATAGCTCGTAAAAGATCCTGTCCTTTTCAATGCCAGAAATCCGTTCACAGGTGGCATCGAAAGCTTGGCGAAAAAGGCCCACTCCTTCAGGCAAATAAATTGTCATGGAACTTCTCCTTAGGGGTCGATAAGGTTATTGCTGGTTTTTTGCAGAACACGGGCGATATGTTCTTTGGTGAAGTGAGTGTATCTTTTAGTCATAGTAGGAGAGCGATGCCCTAAAATTTCCATCAATTCTCCTTGAGTAGCGCCGTTCATAGCTAGATGTGAAGCACATGTGTGTCGTAGATCGTGAAAAGTAAAGTCTTCAATCTGGGCATCTCGCAATGCCTTATCAAATGCTTTCCTGATCATAGAAGGAGGATGCCTTCTTTCCGGATCTTTCGATGGAAACAAATAGTCTTGGGGTATTTTGGGAGAATCTAGTGCATTTAAATATGAAGCGACTGGGCTAGGGATAGGTATTGACCGGCTATCGCCGTTTTTAGTGTCTTCTAACGTAATGAATCCGTTTTGGATATGTTTCCAGCGGATATTTACGAGTTCTCCAAAACGCAAAGCCATTGAGGAGGCGATCAGTACCATGCCAAACAACTGAGGATTACGGCTTTGTTTGCAACAATCAAGGAGGCAGTTTAACTCGTCACGATTGAGGAATCGATTGCGTCCTTTGTTCTCTTTGAGTTTTGTCACTCGTCTAAAGGGGTTCTCCACAATCCACTGCCATTCTTGATGAGCCAACGAGAATGCCCTACTGAGGCTAGAGAAATACCGATTGACTGTTGAGTTTGTTCTTGGAAGCTTACGAGATGTCATGCCACTTAGAAGATCTTCACGAGCTTCAGCCAACAGACCAGGAGTAATGTTCATCAATATTCTTGTGCCATATTGCTCTCTCCACCAATTCAAATGAGGTGTCTGATCTTTGAGACGCCCAGGATGCTTGTTGAGATGTAGCCGGATATACTGATCTATGAGGTCGTTAAGTGTTAATTTACGTGCTTTGTTATCCGGAAGCTGCTTGCCATCGAGGAGGTCGCTCTCGGTCTTTCTGACCCAATTTTTCGCTAAGGTTAAAGTGGGAAAGGAATCTCGCAGTGTTTTGGCATTTTTACGACGTACTTCTGCATGGTAGGTAACGCTTCCATCTTTTTTAACGTATTTGCGAATGCATCTTTCTGAACCTTTCATGACATTACCCGCCTTAAATGAAATTTTTAGATGATAGTGGAATAAAAGGGAATAGGATAATAAATCCGATGCTCAAAATCGGTTTTCCCAGGGAGAGATGCGATAAAATGGGGTAAAATGACTCGATTTTCCGCATTTTTTCCGCATTTGAGGAAACATTTGATAGAGAAAGAAAACTAAAAATTTTGAAAAGTTGAGTTAGGAATCGTTGTTCTAGTTGATTCCAGTCACTTGCGGAAAAACCGCGGAAAAGTGACTGATTTGGGAGATTTTGCATAAGTACCTCTGATTACAAGTTAATGTTTCAGAGTTACTTAAGAAAATGGGGCAACCTGGACTTGAACCAGGGACCGACGGGTTATGAGATCGATGCTCTATCAGTGAGATTTCTTGGATCCGGGATTTTTTGAAAACAGCGATGGATGCCTGAAATCAGGCTATCAGCACAAAGGGATTTTCTAACAGAGATGGTCATGGAGGTGGCCTC
>JAJXYX010000001.1 GCA_021780355.1 bacterium
TGGGTGTTTACAACCTCTCTTTAATATGTCTACTTTTTTTTGGATCTACGAAGCTTAACTTATTTTGTAACCCATTCACTATCAGAATTCATCATTTTTTATAGGCCCTAGGCTCATTCCTCTATGGGCAGGTACCGATTCCCCGGATGAACCAAAATATATAATTAAACCGAAATAAAATAGAACGCAATAATTATATAAAAAACGGAGAACATCTCATGAAAAACTTTATTGTAAACGCAGCAACAGGAACAATCGCAGCAGGGCTTGGGACAGCGGGACTCGTCTTTGCGGGGATGCCATCGGCGCAAACAGAGACAGAAAAAGCCGCAACTAGAGCCATTGAAGAAGTTCAGTCAAATGCAACCAGAGTTCCTGCTTCCATGCAGGATAAAACAATTTCTGTCATCCTAATGCCTCAAGAAGGGCCAAAGTTACAGTTTCTCTGGCGAACTAGCATGAAACAGCTCATACCAATCAACGAAGAGATTATTAATACAGCAATTGATACATTAAAAGCTTTAATGAAAGTGTCTCGCTCTACTATCAATGTCTCCGAACAAGCAGTATACGGGGTTGCCTTAGCGATTTTAAGCATAAACACAGCGCTTCGATATCTAGGAGTAGTAGAGATAGACCCTGCCATATTAAAAAAAGGGGCTATGGGAACCTTTGCAGGAACACTAACACTTGGAGTACTGGCATCGAATATTTCTGAGGTATGTAAAACTCCAAGGGATCGAACCTTCCTATCTTTTATACCTGCATTAGGTATCATGTCAGCCGAATTCATGAATAGAAATGAAGCTATAGCGCCAGAAGTAAGCGCTGCCATCACTTCAGCAGCATACATATCAAAAACCGCGGAAACAATGGAAGAGGCAACGGAAAATAGCGGAAGACTCATCTTAGGTTCTGCGATAGGACTTTACATGGGAGCTTTAATAACGATGGTGGAAAAAATGGCCAAGCTAAGAGGCGGCGATGAGCGATCGACTAACTGGGCCTGCGGCGCAGCGACACTCCTGTGGGGCGTTGTGCTACAGTTTAGCCTCATTGACTTAAAGAACATGTCAGCTTCAGATCTCCTATTCGCATGGACGACCATTTCTGTGCTCTCAGGTTTGATTGCTGCAACAATTGCCCACGTCCTTCCAAGACCCAATGAACAAAACTGATGAGGGTCCAGAACTGAAGCAGCCTATGAACCTATCTCAAAAGTCTTAACACTTCCTTTTCTCGCCAGATTTTGAAACCGCTTCTTGGCCTACTTAAAAAGTATGGTCTACAAAGCAGTCTCAAAATCTGGTTGTTTTTTATAGCCCACATTCCGCACCCTTTCAGCTGTTTGCATAGATTTTTTGGAAATGGGGGCCCAGAATGGCTAAGACATGGGTTCGAACGGGATACATGTTTAAGATAATCTCCTCTGTTTTGTCTCCTATTGTACGAATTAAAAGATGGACTCCTTCAAAAAGTTGAAAGATCCAGCGCATTGTTGGAGTTCGTGTCGCTTTTCCCGATTGATTCGGAATGCAAGCTTTGGCTCGTTCTAGGCTCTGCCGTAAATATACCGTTCGTAACTCAAGAATCGGCTATTGGACGGGTTCAAAGCGCCAAAAATCGAATGCGGCAAAATGGGTTGTATTGCCTCATACTAACCCACTTTGCCGCAATCGATTTTTTTGGCAGCGATCTCCCGTCCAATAGCCGATTCTTGAGTCACGAACGGTATAAAAAGCGGCTATTTTGAACCTTTTGGACCTTCGGTAAATTGAGTTTTCAGGAATTCAATGAGTATATTTTTTATTTACCGAGAGCTGCGATCCTGGCGTTAGAAGGAGAATCTCCAATCATAGTGCTGCCATGGCCATGGTGAGAAGAAGGGGTGATCTTGATGTATATGTCTTGGCCAAGATCGTTGAGGAACCGGAATAGGCGTTCCATAGAGAAGCTTTTCAAATAGCCTCGAAGCAGTAAAGAGACTTTAGGTTGGGCGATCTTGAGAAGTGCGGCGACGCGTTTTTGAGTCAGTTTACGCTTCTTAATGATTTTAGCAATTTCCCAAGCGAGCTGTGCCTTGGCTAGAGCCTCTTCGGGATTAGCAAGGCCCAAATCGGCAAATACATTGCCTGAGCCAATTTCGTATTCAACGCCACTCTGGTTCTTCTTTTTCATTCTATTTCCTTCAGAAACTCTTTTGCTTCTGCCAAACGCTTTTTTACTAATTCTATCTCTTGCTGAGGAGTGGCAATGCCGCTCTTCGATTTCTTTTGGAAGGCATGCAACACGGCTATGTATTCCTTAAATTCCACCGTATACACGACCCGAAACGTTCCGTTCGAGTCATTTTCTATAATCTCCCGAACCTTTGCATTTCCAAATCCTTTTAAGACTTTGGAAGAAGGGGGTGTCTCACCTCCTTGAACGCCCCATAGGGCAAAGCCTACGGATCGTTGCACTCTTTCAGGGAACTCTTTTAAGTCGGCTTTGCTGCGCCCGATCCAAACGATTTGCTTCACGCTGTCCAGTATCTTCACTTTCTTATGTCTCGATTATACCCGTTTGGGAATATTTATGGCAAGGGGTGATGGGACATAGGTGGGACAGTAAAGCTCAAAAGCTGCTGATCTAAAATAATATCCATCAACTTAAAGTGCCTATCAACCTATTGATTATCAGCGATTCCCGCTGAAAACGATCTTAAGTCATTGCTAGATAATGATGGTTCGAAAAAAAAGTTCGCTCACTCCATCTGGACTTTTCTTGGTTCATCCGGCTAATTGGTACCTCTGCTCATGAAGGTGGTAAAGTCGGAGCTTGAAGTACTCCATGTCCCTGTAGCCATATGCCTGCCTTTTCAGAGTTTTAATTTTATTGTTGATGCCCTCTGC
>JAJXYX010000074.1 GCA_021780355.1 bacterium
GCGATTTCATCAATCGCTGAGTAAAATTCCTGTGCCTTTTTCTTGCTCATAACATCTCCAAAATTTCTTGAAGATGTTACCGTTATACAGGAATGTCTATCAAATCTTTTTAATCAAAAAGCCCTGGCGATCTCCCGTCCAATAGCCGATTCTTGAGTCACGAACGGTATAAAAAATCAGCCCTAATGTGATTCAAAATTTGGCCGCTAGGCGAGTTCTTTAGCTTTCGATATGCGCTGCATCCTTCTGGGTCGCGTGAATTGCTTCATCACAATATTTCTTCTAATCGGATCCAATATCGCCATGACCTTAAAAAACAATACGGCCAAAACCCTTGCTTTTTGGCCGTATTCCTGATAAAATTGGCCGTATAAGACAAATAAGGCCATCTTATGGAATTTACGGACGAAAAGTTGGCCGTATTAAGGCAGCTGAAAGCAATCAAAGAAGCCAATACAAAAGAATTGCTTATCAAATTAGGCCCTAAGTTCAAAGAGAGAAGCGTTCGCCGCTGGCTTTCCGAAATGGTCCAAGAAGGGGTTATAGAAAGAATCGGAAATCGGCGCGCAAGCCGCTACCGCGCCATTCAAACCCCAGAAGCAGGGGAATTCAACCGCTGTTTTAGCCCTAGAAGCTTACCTGCGATTGCTTTAATTCGAAGACCTATTTATGAAAGAGCGCCAGTTGCCTACCAAGATGAATGGTTCGATGCTTATCAACCTAACTCAACCTATTACATTCCTGAAGGCATCCGTTCTCAGCTTTACTTGGCAGGCAAAAGATTTCAAGACCACGAACCGGAAGGGACGTACGCTCATCGCATTTTTGATCGGTTATTGATTGATCTCTCTTATAACTCATCCCGCCTTGAAGGCAACACCTACTCTTTGCTCGACACTCAAAAACTTCTTCTAGAAGGAAAAGACATTGAAGGTAAGATGGATGAAGAAAAGGTTATGATTCTCAATCACAAAGAAGCCATCCGCTACTTAGTAGATCAGGCCCATCAAATTCATCTATCCCCTCAAACCTTTTGTACTCTTCACTATCTTTTAGCAGACGGTCTGATCTTAGCAGAACATGCAGGAAAAATCCGAAATCATGGGGTTCGGATTGGAGGGTCGACTTATATTCCCTATGAAGACCCAGCTCGCTTAAAAGAGATTTTACATCAAATTGCCTCTAAAGCATCTCTGATTCACGATCCCTACGAGCAGAGTTTTTTCCTTCTAGTCCATTTAAGTTATTTACAACCTTTTACAGATGTCAATAAACGAACCGCTCGTCTTTCTGCGAACATCCCTCTTATCAAACAGAACTTAGTTCCTCTTTCTTTTAATGATATAGACCGGGAAGATTACACCTCAGCCATTCTTGCCATCTATGAATTGCAAGATGTGCAGCCTCTTATCGACGTCTATGCCTTTTCTTATTTACGTACATGCGTCCAATACGACTCTACTATGAAAGCTTTTGGATTTGATGAACTAAGGGTACGCTACCGCTCTCAAAGGCGCGCAATCCTTCGTGAAATTATTTTAAGCAAACCACACAAAGAAAAACTTGACGAATACGCTCATGTTCAAGCGGCCGAGAAGATCCCATCCAAAGACCTAAAAGCCTTTCTTGAAGACGTAAAAGAAGATTTAAAACTCATCGACGAAAGCCGCATTGCAGGCCTTGGTATTACAGCAGCTGAATTGCTAGAATGGAAAACTACATAATGCAGCAAGAATCCTCTTTCTCAAGGGGAGAGCTTCGAATAAAAATAAGTTTTAATGGCTATTTTTTGGCTAAAGCGCGCAGTTCCTCTGCGCTAAACCGTCTAGTAACCGACATTCTTCCCATCGGAGCTCCAAAGATGGCGGCAAACGTCTGGACCTGCTCAGGGTTGGAGATGATTCCGTTTTCAGGGGAAGGAATTTCGCTTTTATATTTAGGATTCACCCCAACTGCCTCAAGCCATGTGTCTACAATAATAGCTCCCTTCCAGTTATCAAGATCGTTGGGATTTCCATGAGGACGGTTAATGACAATAAAAGCATGAGCGCCATTGCCTATCAGCTCAACATCCGCATTCCATTGCCCACCCTTTTGAATATGTTCGACGATTTTAGCAACGACGGCGGCTGCCATATGGTCGCATACGCCCGTTTTATTGCTTAATAAACTTCGCCCTAGCCTTAAAATCTCTTCTGGAGCATCTGAGTACCGCTTCTTTTCGTGATACAATCTCATCGACGCTGCAAGCATACCACGAGCGGCGCTTTGGCTTTTAGCTTCATCAATGTATTTGCCATGGCTTGCTGAGAACCAATAAGCATCTGCATCTCCAATCGTTGGCCTTAAATTGACAATTTCTTTACTCAATTTCTCGATCGTCTTTCGATCTTGCTGACTGGTTTGCAGCGCCACAGCAGGCTTTTTTTCTATAGAGAGCGGCTTTTCAGCAGGAGGTCTTTTCTCCGGAGAAAAACTTGCTCGCTTAGTTCTCTGAGCTTTCATTAACTCATCGATTACCTTATCGATCGTTGCGCGTTTGAATAACTTTGCCACCTCTTCGCATTTTTCAAGATCAGATTTCAAAGCATTCAGAGCTGCTAGCGATTTCGCTTCTTTTACACGGGCGAGCAACTCATTTTTCAAAAAAGAACAAAACTCTTCTTCCATTGAGAAGGTCACTTGCATGCCATGCCCAAAAAATTCAGCCTCGATAATTGCGATCGCACGAAAAAAAGCAATTTTTTCTCTTCGGCTAAACGCTGGGTGGTTCATATTTTCTTTAAAGAGACTAACAAGTTTTTGAATTTGTTCTTTTTTTCCTTTGAGACTCAAAAAATTTCCCAGACCTCCTCTTTCGTACCCCAAAAGGTCTTGATAAAAGGAAGTCAATTGCAGACGCTTCGCATTCAAAAGATTGACAAGGGTTTCACGGCAGCTTCCTAAACTTTCTGTAGCACCGCCAAGAATCGCTTTTTCTTTCCTAAGTCTATCGATCAGTAAAATACAGTCATCTACCAAAGGCTCGAGAGCTGAGAGCTCCTTGAGACTTGAGGCATTTTCTAATGAAGGAAGTAGCCGCCCTTCTAGGAAATCAACCAATTGAACCATCCTGTTTAGCGGATCATCTAGTTCGCGCTCTTTAATGATCTCTAGAAAGAAAATAAATTCATCCTGTATAATGTCTTGATGAGCAGATTCCATGCCGGCTCTCAATCGTTTAAAAACTTCCAATGTTGAGACGTAAATTCTCAAGTCTGAGGCTTGATTGGTTTGGTCAATTTTTTTTTCGATCTGTTGGATTTTTTCGACAAATTTAGTAAGCCTCTCTTCTTCTCCCTTTTGAAGTTCCGTGGTCCTCAGATAAGTGATCACTTTTCCAGTTAATTCAATGAGTTGAGTATCGTTCTCAAAATGAGAGCTTTCCACATCGCAATCGATGACTCGCTGAAATGCTTGAGAATAGAAAATATTACTAGCCATATATTCCCCCCTGTTTGCCTACTGTAGTACTTTCGGTTGAAAGCCCTCAAAAAAAACCACATTCAAAATTCCATCAAAATAAGCCCAAAAGAACAAAAATCTATTTCACAACAATCAATTAACTCTATAATTATATATATCACATTTACACGAACATGTAAATATCAACGTTCTTTTATTTCTAAGTTTTTAATTATAATATAGAAAAAAAAGTTTTTTACGTTTTATGCAAAGTGATGATACAGTCTTTACCGAAACCAACCTGTTATCTATAGGAGAACCAAATGTCCGCAATAAGCGCAGTTCAGACGCTGATCAATCAAATCTCAAGCGAAGGGCGATCCATCGAATCACTCGACAAGGATCCTTTTTGGGATTCTTTGGTCCCAGCTTCAAACACAGAACCAGCTAACAGTGAAGGGATTCGTAATAATCAGCCTTGTTTAAAGAAGCCAGAAGCTGAGCAAAACGTTTTAGATGATTTTGATATTCAAGGATTTAAAAGCTAAGTTATAGCGAAGAAAGCTGAAGAATCGGCTATTGGGCGGGAGATCGCCGCCAAAAATGGATTGCGGCAAAGTGGGTTGTATTGCCTCATACCAGCCCACTTTGCCGCAATCGATTTTTAGCAGCGATCTCCCGCCCAATAGCCGATTCTTGAGTCACGAAGGGTATAAAGGCTAAATTCGATTTCACCTAAACGCTCAGTGCGGTCAACTTAAGAGCTTCGCCAAAGGGACGAGTCCTCTTGTTTTTTTCAGCGAACACAGAAGAAAACAAAAGGAAGTTCAGATGGCGCCAACATTATTTTTGGTCTAAGGGCGAATCCTTTAGTTGACAACATTGCCAGAACGCTTACTGAGTAAATTCGCAAACTCGTTTTTAATTTAAGCCTACTGGATTATCTATTGAAGTGCAATAGAACGAATGAGATAAAGATTTGAGACTTGATGGACTCGAACCATCGACCCTCTCATTAAAAGTGAGATGCTCTACCGACTGAGCTAAAGTCTCAAAGAATGGAACCCTAAGTATAAGGGTTCCGGGTATTTGACCCCAAGGGGATTCGAACCCCTGTTATCGGAATGAAAATCCGGTGTCCTAGACCGGGCTAGACGATGGGGCCGTACTGGTCAAAAACGTGATCAATTCTAACCGATCCCCCTTATTTAATGCAAGGGGGTATCTGTGATTTTTCACACCGTCATGATTTCTTTTTCTTTTTCCGCGCAGACGCTGTCGCAATCTTTGCAAAAACGATCTGTCAAATCCTGAATCGTCTTCTCAGATTTTTTCATCTGGTCTTCCGTAATGATCGAATCTGTTTTTTGTTTGCGCACAAGCTCGTTGAATTTGCGGCGAATATCGCGCATCGCGATCTTTGCTTTTTCGCCCAGCTCTTTACACTGCTTGGCAATTTGTTTGCGGATCGTCTCATCCATGGGAGGCACATTTAAGCGAATGACTTTGCCATCAACCATAGGATGGATGCCCAAATTCGCCGCTTCAATCCCCTTTGCAATCGCATGAACAGTAGACGCATCAAAAGGCGTCACTACAATCTGTCTAGCTTCTGGCACGTTCACGTTTGCCAGCGTTTTCAGGCTCATTTTCGAACCATACACATCGATATGAACATGGTCGAGGATAGAAGAGTTGGCCCTTCCTGTTCTCAAAGATTTCAGCTCCTGCTTTAAATGCTCCAGAGCTGCTTGCATTGCTGCTTTTACTTGATTATCTATATTGCTCATTGTCCCTCTACTAAGGTGCCCGCTGATTCATTGCAGACTGCATTGACCAGCGCTTGATCTAAAAATAAATTAAACACGCGGATGGGAATGTCATTTTCACGACAAAGCGCAACGGCCGTCGCATCCATGACCTTGAGATTATTCGCTAATACTTCCGAATAACTCACCCGTTCGAACTTTACCGCATCTGGGTGTTTTAAAGGATCTTTATTATAAATACCATCTACTTTTGTCGCTTTCAATAACACTTCCGCCCGAATTTCTAGAGCGCGAAGGGCTGCCGCGGAATCTGTCGTAAAATAGGGATTGCCTGTTCCTCCTACAAAGATCAGCACAATGCCTTTATCCAGATATTTTAAAGCATCTTTCCAAGAATAAGGCTCTGCCATGACATGGCAAGCGATCGCCGTCATGATGCGGCTTTCGCACTGCACCCGCTCAAAAGCTTGCTGAAGAGAAATTCCATTGATTAACGTGGCCAGCATGCCAATATGGTCCGCTGGAGTTCTGTCCATACCTGCGGCTGCGCCTTTGACGCCTCGGAATATATTTCCTCCGCCAATGACAACGCCTACTTGGACGCCAATACGACATAATTCTTTAATGGAAGAAGCGATTTTAAGACACGCTTCGGGATCGACTCCATAAGGCTGATTGCCTAAAAGAGCTTCACCCGAAAGCTTGATAAGGATTCTGCGATAGGCTGGCTTCGCCATGAAACGCCTCCGCGCTTTTGTTTGTTACTGACCTACTTTCCAACGCCAAAAACAATGAACAGAAAGAGGCTTTCCAATCTTTTTCCCGCAAGCTTCTAAAAACTGCTGTACGGTCACTGTGCTGTCTTTAACATATTTTTGGTGGATCAAACAAACTTGATCTGCAAATGCTTTAATTTTTCCTGCAACGATCTTCTCAATCATATTCTCAGGTTTACCAACCATTTGCGAACGAGCAATTTCTTCTTCGCGAGCGATCACATCCGCTGGAATCTGCTCTGGCTTCAAGTAATCTGGACTTTCAGCCGCCACATGCATAGCCACTTCTCTAGCGATCTCTTCACAATCGGAAGCTCCGTCAATTTCTACGACAACCAATAATTTGCCGCCCATGTGAGAGTAAATTCCGTAAGAGCGGTTAGGATGTTTATGAACTAACTCGAAACGCTTCAACTGAATGTTTTCTCCAAGCGCTTGGATCACTAGATTGCGATACTGATCGATTGTGATGGAACGATCTTTAAAATAAGGCTGCTCATTGAGCTCAGCTAACGTCTTTGGCTTTGTCTCTAAAGCTTGCTTTACGCAGTCATGGACAAAGTGTTTGAATCGATCGTTTTGCGTAACGAAGTCAGTTTCTGCATTCGCTTCCAAGATGATCAGAGTATCTTTATCTTCTGCTGTAAGAATCAGACCTTCTTTTGTTTCCCGGCCCTCTTTTTTTACCGCTGATGCCATACCCGCTTTTCGGAGAATATCAATCGCCTTTTCCATGTCGGCTTCAGCTAAAACAAGAGCCTCTTTGCACTTGCCCATGCCAACGCCTGTTCGTTCACGCAGCTCTTTAATCATATCTGCAGTAATGTCTTTCATGGGGAAAATTCTCCTGAGTTTACTCGTCGTCAGATTCTTCTTCGTTCTCGTCATCTTGAACAGGCTGCTCTGGAGCCTCTTCGCCGTTGTCGCCTTTCGCTACGGGCAGATTCAATTCGTTTTTACGATCGATCACAGCTTGCATAACAGCTGAAAGAACTATTTTAATGCTCTTCAAAGCATCATCGTTACATGCTACTACGTAATCAATAGGATCTGGATCGCAGTTTGTATCAACCAAAGCCATCACAGGGATGCCAAGCTTGTTCGCTTCCGCCACAGCAATATGCTCGCGGCTTGGATCGACGACGACAAGGAGTCCTGGCAATTTGCGCATCGAACGGATACCGGATAGGTTCTTATCGAGCTTTGCTTGCTCTTTCGTCATCATGGAAATTTCTTTCTTTTTGAGCCCTTCGCCGCCGGATGCAATCTTCTTCTCAATACGCTCTAACGTTTTTACAGACTGACGGATCGTGGAAAGGTTCGTCAAAGTGCCCCCGAGCCAGCGTTCACAAACGTAAAATTCGCCACACTCTTCTGCGCACTCTCGAACCACCGCTTTCGCTTGCTTCTTGGTGCCGACAAAAAGAATGGACTTTCTTTTTCCGACTAGTTCATAGACAGCCTGAACAGCCGAGCGGAGCTGCTGCAGAGTTTTTGCGAGATCGATAATGTAAATACCATTGCGCTCTTCGAAAATAAAACGCTTCATTTTGGGGTTCCAACGACGTGTTTGATGCCCGAAGTGAGCCCCCGACTCGAGCAACTCCTTAATGGTCACTCCTGCTTCTCTTTGGTGTTGTGCTGTAGCCAAAATTCCCTCAAATAATTCTTTAACAAAAAGTATAGCGCCTGGACAGAATCGAACTGACACTCGTAGCTTGGAAGGCTACTGTACTACCATTGTACGACAGGCGCATACAAAAAATTTTCCGCTTTTTCTAATCGTTGAATTCAACGAAAAACGAAATAGTAGTTTTATCTCACCCCAGAGTTTTTTTCAACCTCTATTTTCAAAACCCCTCTTTTTCTCAAGATACGAGACTGCCTTCCGTCCAACTTTTGAATTCATTTCGATAAATAAAGAAAAGATATGGTATACCTTTCTTGAGCCACAGAAAGCATAAAGATGCCTAAAAAAAAGACATACAAAGTTGGAGAGCCTTCGCTACCTCAAAAAACCAACTTTGTACTGAGAGTCATCTTAGTGGCCCTATTTTTAATTTTATTCCGCATTTGGCACTTAAGCGTCATCCAAAGGGATGAAAAGCTGCTCCAGGCTCAAAATTCTCAAAAAAAAACCCATTTAATCCGTGCCAACCGGGGAACTATTTGCGATCGCTACCATACGCCGTTGGCCTTTAACCGCATTTGCTATAACGCAGCCATCTACTACAACGAAATCTCCCAAATGCCGATGACCAGTTGGAAGGTTGGAGAAACGGGCGGCAAACAAAAAACTTTTCCAAGAAAAGAATATATTAAAGTGCTCTCTGATCTGCTAGCTCGAGAACTCGAGCTCGATGGGCAAAGAGTAGAAGATGAGATCCACTCCAAAGCCTCTCTATTTCCTCACGCCCCTTATATCATCAAAAAAGATCTCACCGAAAAGCAGCATTCAAGACTTTGCCAGCTCGAAAGAGACTGGCCTGGACTTCATGCGGAAACCGCTTCCGAGCGTTTTTACCCTTTGGGCAAAGTAGGAGGAGATCTCATCGGCACCATGGGATCGATCAGCTCTAAAGAGTACCATGCGATCGCGGAAGAGATGAATACATTGCAAACGGCGGCGCTGCAATTCGAGCGGGGCTTTTGGGAAGATCTCCCCCGAGGATACAATCAGATTGAAGAGGTCTTTAGACGGCTGCACGAGCTTAAAGAAAAAGCTTATACATTTAACGACCTCGTTGGAAAAACCGGTATTGAAGCCCAATTTGAGCAGCAGCTTCGAGGCTATTTTGGAAAAAAAAATACAGAGATCGATCAAAAAGGGCGTTTTGTCCGGGATCTGCCTATAAGCTATCCGGCCATTGCCGGCCAGCAGATCGTCCTCTCTCTTTCTGCCGAACTGCAGCAATTTGCAGAGCAGCTGCTCATTCAAGACGATAAAGCGCGAGACGGGAAAAGTTTAGGCGTCGATCTTCAAACTAATCAACGAAAAAAACTCAAGCAGCCATGGATCAAAGGAGGGGCCATCGTCGCCATGGATCCTCACACAGGAGAAATTTTAGCGATGGCTGGCTATCCCCGCTTTAATCCCAATGACTTTATCCTTTCGGGCCCGGACAAAGAAAACAAAACAAAAAGAGTCCGAAGATGGCTGGAAAACGAACAATTCATCGCTGACATTTGGGATGGAAAGGAGCCTTTATATCGAGAACGTTTTGAGAGAACTCTCTCTGAAGAAACATCTTGGCTGACTTGGGAAGGATATCTGCGGCACATATTGGCGCAAGAAGGCCCTTTATGGGATTTTTTCCACAGATTCGACACGGTAAAATCTGCCATCGAACTTCAAGAAGATGCGGAGCTGGCCCTCTACTTAACAAAAGTATCCGAACCTGCAACGCTCTTTGATCGACTTGCAGAACTTGCAAGCGAGATCCAAACCCAAGACCGCTCGGCATGGACCAAAATCAAACGGTTTGATGCAGCCCTGCAGCCTCTAGCTTCTTCTGGAGACAAATTGTTTGCTCTCGATGTGCTTCGCCTTGCCGTGCATAGCGCAGCTTTTAGCGATGAGCTCATCCGCCATGTCGGGTCCATGAAACTCTCCACTTATTTTTCTCTGCATCAAGCTTTGCAGTCTTGCGAAACTCTTGCAAAAGGGCAAGCGAAAAAGGAATTCCACCAGGGTCCTTTTCAAATCTGGAGGGAAACCCACCAAAAAGCTTTTCTCGCAAAAAAAAGAAAGCAGGAAAAAGAGAAAAAAACGTACGCGCGCCCGTATCTTGATTATCTAGATCAAAAAGAGAAAAAACTGTTCGATGCCTATTGGCAAGAAAAGCGTCTCTTGGCTCTCGCTGAACTGTTGCGCAGCCCGTCTTGCCCTCAAGAGGCGCTTAAGCTGCAAGAATCCCTCAACTCCCTTTCTTCAGACCTCCAGCTCGAATGGCTCAATACTTTTCGCTCCTACCATCAACTCAGCCGTCCGCTCCTTGGAACCTACAGAAGACTTAGAAAACCCTATATTGAAAAAAATTTAGCCGCATCTTTTTATCCTATCGGAGGTTTTGGTTTTAGTAGATCCTGTTCTTTTCAAGCGACCTCGCCGCCAGGCTCAGTCTTTAAATTAGTCACTGCCTACACGGCCCTATCTCAACAGATCCACTCGTTTGCTATGATCGACGAACAAAAAACCATGTCTCAAACGCCGAGCGGCAAAGGAGATATTGTCGGTTACGCACTCGATAAAACCCCTTACTTTCGACACTACAAAGGAGGGCGACTTCCGAGAAGCCACGCGCCTCATATGGGCAAAGTAGATCTCGTCGGAGCGCTCGAACAATCGAGCAACCCCTACTTTTCCTTGTTAGCCGGAGACTTTTTTTCCGATCCCGAAGATCTCTGCCGCACAGCGCGCCTTTTTGGATTTGGAGAGAAATCAGGCATTGATCTGCCAAATGAAGCTAGAGGATCTCTCCCGACTGATTTAAAAACGAATCGCACGGGACTTTATTCATTCGCTATTGGGCAGCACACAGCCTTAGCAACTCCTCTGCAAACCGCCTGCATGCTGAGCGCTCTTGCCAACGGAGGAAAACTCATTCAGCCTAAATTGGCAGCTCGGCTCATCGGTCCTACTCCAGACCGCTCGTCTCTCGAACCCTTTCGAGCCAGCACTTATTTCGCCCAAGAAGATCTCAATATTTTAGGCATCCCTTTTCCCCTATTTACAGCAGCTCAGCCTCGAGCCCAAAAAACTCTCATCTCTGAAAAAACCGCAAAACTCAAACGACAGATTCCTCTCCCCGCTTCTATCCGCAATCCCCTCTTTGAAGGCATGGACAGAGCCGTTTGGGGAGCAAAAGGCAGCGCAAGGGCGGGAGTCATCAAAAGCCTCATCTCCCGTCCTCTCTGGATGCGCGATTATTTAGCGCTTCAACACCAAATGATTGGGAAAACCGGCACAGCAGAAATCGCCATCAACCTCAATATCAACCCTTCCAGCCCAGCCAGCATTTACAAACACGTTTGGTTCGGAGCGATTGCTCTCGATAAGCAGAAAAAAAATCTCCCTGAACTCGTCGTCGTCGTCTTTCTCCGCTACGCAGACGGAGGAAAAGAAGCTGCGCCGATTGCCTCCCAAATCATCCACAAGTGGAGGGAAATCCGAGCTAAGCATGAAGGCGACAAAACCTCAACTAACTTATACCGTTCGTAACTCAAGAATCGGCTATTGGACGGGTTCAAAGCGCCAAAAATCGATTGCGGCAAAGTGGGTTG